>JBIIRQ010000024.1:0-8098 GCA_044341445.1 Candidatus Planktophila sp. | reverse complement strand
CATCTGCCATATCGGCAACAACGCCCATATCGTGGGTAATCAAAAGAATCGCTGAGTTGAGCTTATCTTTCAGGTTACGCATCAGATCCAATACTTCGGCCTGCACAGTTACATCTAGCGCCGTAGTTGGTTCATCGGCAACAAGAAGCCCTGGGTCGCAGGCAAGTGCCTGTGCGATCATAGCGCGCTGGCGCTGACCACCAGATAACTGGTGCGGATATTTATCAATAGATGTCGCAGGATCTGGGATTTCAACCATTGTAATAAGTTCTAGTGCGCGCACACGAGCTTCTTTAGGACCCATATCAAAGTGATTGCGCAAAGTTTCAATAATCTGAAAACCAATGGTGTAGACAGGGTTAAGTGCCGTCATTGGCTCTTGGAAAATATAAGCAACTTCTTTTCCACGATACTTATGCAATACCTGAGGGGACGCATCAAGCATCTCTTGCCCCTTAACAAGGATGCTGCCAGACATACGTGCATTACTTGCGAGCAAGTTCATTAACCCAAGAGCGGTCGTTGACTTTCCAGAACCAGACTCACCGACAATGGCGAGCACCTTTCCGGCTTCGAGCTCGAAATTCATATCAATTGCCGCCGGATACCAGATGCCATCTACCCAGAAATCAACGCTGTAATTTTTTACCTTCAGGACTGGATTAGACATGTGAAACCTCCGCCTTACGTGACAAGATAGAACTGTGAATAATCGTGAATTCTTTAGACCCCGTGGATCGGTCGTTGGCGCTGTCGTTGCCTACCTGCTGCTCGGTGGAATGGTTATCGAAAGCATCTACAGCAATGGTCTGAGTGATTCCTTGACCGCGCTGGCGTGGTGCACTCTCTTCGCTTTGGGTATCTACATTGTTTTGCATCGCCCATGCATAGAAATCTTTGATGAGGGCATCCGCATCAGTAATCCACTGAGCACGATTGTCATCGGTTGGCAGGATGTTGATGTCGTTGAAGCCAAGTACACCGCTTTTCTGCAACTTCGCAACGGCGTCAAGGTAAGCATGTGGGCCGCCCAAGCCCCCGGCAGATATCACTCCCGCACCATTCACTCCAGTGAGATCAAAGGGCTGCAACTCGATGGTTTCATTCGCCCCGGTGAATCTCCGAGAACTGATTCTGGTGTGGCGACGTACCTCTGTCGTACTCGACTTGCTGCCTTTAGAGATCGAGGTAGAAGTGATGGTCTGAGTTATCTTCACCTTCGCGAAGACGCTCTCATCTTTACTATTCTCGCCAATATTCTGACGGTCGCTGCGCTGATCATTTTTCATAGCTGAGCGCCAGCCTTCTTAGCAATACGCGCACTCTGGCGATCTTTACGAGTAATACGGCGACGCTGACGTGGATCAAAGGCATCGCGCAATCCATCACCAATGAAGTTAATGCACAAAGCGATCGTGACGATAAAGATTCCGGGATACCAGAAAAGCCAAGGACGAGTCGTAAACGATTCTTGATACTGGCTAATAAGTGAACCGAGAGAAACATCAGGTGCCACAACACCAAAGCCAAGGAAGCTCAGCGCTGTCTCAAGCAGAATCGCACCAGACATCAACAGCGTTACTGAGACGATGATGATTCCCACCGCATTAGGCAAGATGTGTTTAAAGATAATGCGTCTATTGGTTGCGCCCGCTACTCGAGCGGCATCTACAAACTCGCGCTCTCGAAGGGTTAAAAATTCTCCTCGAACAAGACGAGACAAGCCAGTCCAGGCAAAGAGTCCAAGATAGAAGGCTAAGAACGTGACACCAAGGTTTCCAAAGTGATAGCCAATCACTGAGCCAATAATGATCGCCGGAACGGTGATAATGAAGTCAGTGATTCGCATCAAGACAGAATCGACCACACCTCTATAGAAGCCTGCAATAGCTCCGACCACAGTTCCAATAACTCCACCAATCACGCCGATAATGACTGTAACCAGGATTGATCGTTGTGCTCCGCGCATCACGAGTGCGAAGTAATCGCGACCAATGTCGTCCTGACCAAAGGGATGCTCTCCTAAACCGATTCCAGCTCCGCCAAGCCATTGTGGGCGAAGGCTTGACGTCGGACATCCCACGAGACCATCTTTACAGCCCGTCGTTAAATCTGAGAGATCTTCAATGCCGTACTTCCACCATCCTGGGTAAGTCCATGGACCAATCTTTAACTTCAAGGCTGAAAATACAAAGATAACAAGGGATGAGAGTATAAAAACAGCAATCATCGCAGCTTTATGTTGCAAGAAGCGTTTGCGGACAATTTGACCTTGACTCAAGCCTTCTGTCTCCTTGTTGAAAATTGAACCGCCGGAGACTACTTCGTCCACAGATTTCTTCTTCCCGAAAATCATTTACCTGCTCCTACTCTGATACGTGGGTCTACCACTGAATAGAGAAGGTCGGCCACAAGGTTTGCAAGAAGTGCCAGTGTGGCAGTGAGAAAAAAGACTCCCATAAGCAAGTTAAGGTCAAATGAGTTGATTGCAGTATTAAAGAGAGTTCCCATACCTGTCCAACCAAAGACTCGCTCGGTAATAATGGCACCACCCAATATTGAAGCAAAATCAACGACGATGATGGTGGTCATCGGAATCATTGTGTTTCTAAATGCGTGACGCATAATGACAGTTCGTTCGTTAAGGCCTTTTGCGCGAGCTGTTCTTATGTAATCCTGATTGAGGACCTCTAACATCGTTCCTCGTGAGAATCGGATATATCCAGCAAATGAAATCGCTGTCAGAGCGATAGTTGGGAGCACCAAGTGCATTGCTACATCTAGAAGACTGATCCAGTAATCATCTGATTCCAAAAGCGAATTGGTCTGCCCCACAGTGGGTACGGGACGTCCGTTGATCGCATCTGTATTGAAGTATGGCTCCCAGGTACGCATCAACTTATCCAGGATCATGAGCAATCCGGTAAGAATTCCTGTAAGTACTGCCGTTCGAATCACTGGCCCTCTATCAATCTTTGCAAAGTAGATTGATGCAACAATTGCGGAGGCAATTGTCAAAAGTAATAGCCCAAAAATTATTAGTGGCTGGTTCTCCTTACTGAAGAGCCAGTTAACGGGATAGTAAGAGA
Organism: Candidatus Planktophila sp.; assembly: GCA_044341445.1. Taxonomy (GTDB): domain Bacteria; phylum Actinomycetota; class Actinomycetes; order Nanopelagicales; family Nanopelagicaceae; genus Planktophila. The sequence goes on along the minus strand of JBIIRQ010000024.1, from coordinate 5,009 downwards.
TAAGACCTAGGACAGACATGGAAAGCGCTGCGCGGAGAGATGGCTTATGTTGGAGCCCTACTGACAGCTGTGTAATAAGCAGAGCTGCGCCAACGCTGGCAATAAAGAAGCCAGCTGGACCGAGAGAAGGCTGCAAGAACCAATTGAGCTGAAGCATGAGGATGAGAGTGAGAACAGTACCGGCTGCGGTTATAAAGAAGACTTTCCAAAACTTTATCCGATCACCACCAATAGCAGATGCGACAATCAAGCCAAGAATAAGTCCAACCGTGACCATTATTCTTGGTGGGATAGTTGGATCCGCCAGCCAATTATTAAATTCGATCGCCATGAATTGTTTAAGTAGAACTGCAACCCAAAAAATGGGTAAAGAGAAAAGAAGGAAAGCGAAGAAGGTCATCGAGTAATCAAAGCGCGAGTACTGACGCAGGGCAGTAATGATTCCAATTGCTAATCCCAGAACAATCGCCACAACTGCTGCCGTGGTGACAAGACGCAAGGTAGTTGGAATCGCATCGAAGACTGCGACGGCAACAGGCTCTGATGTTCGAGTCTGTCCCAAAGTGAATTTCCCAACAAAGACACCCAGGATGCCCTTAAGCCAGATGAAATATCGCACTGGTGGCGGTAAATCTAGGCGGAGCGATCGTGTTATGGCTGCGATTTGCGCCTCTGCATCGGGATCGTTGCTCGACCTTAGCTCACCGACTGGATCTCCAGATAACGCTGCAAGGTTGTAAAGCAGGAAACTCGAGCCAAAAAGAATGACACCTAGAGTTCCTAGCCGACGCATGATAAATGCAAACATTTTCTTGGCGCTCCCTCACTTGATCAGATCTAGAAAAAGGCTCAGATGACGCTCGAATTAACGAGCGTCATCTGAGCACTTACATAACTATCTTACTACTTCCAAGCCTAAGAAATTAATCTTTTGGGCTTAGTACTTCCAATCCCAGAAGTTCCATAGTCCGTTAGGAACTAGTGGAGCTGGTGAGACACCCTTTAGATCACTATTGACTGCAGTCAATGTTGGCCATAGGAAGATAGGGATTGAAACTGCATCCTCAGCCATGATCTTCTCAATGGCAAGGTAGCGAGCGTAGCGCTGGTCATCATTGAAGTTTCCTACTTCTAGTTCTTCAATGAGTGCATCGACTCTTGCATTCTCATAGCCAGAGTCACTATCTGCAGACTTGTAGCTTGCAAAGTTACCTGTCTGAAGAAGTGCGCCCTTGCCCCATGCATAGAATGCTGCGTCATAGGTTGAGTCAGTAAGGAGTGCGCTCCAGTTTGACTTTGGATTCAAGTTAACCTGGAAACCGGCTTCTGCAAGTTCGGCCTTAACCAAAGCTGCCTGTGAGGCACGACGAGCACTTGTGTTGTAGAGCAACTCAATCTTGACTGAGTTGCTGCCTGCCTTTGCATCTGGGAAATACTTCTTTACCAATGCAAGTGCCTTTGCCGTGCGCTGTGCCTGTGTGCCCTCAGTGAACTTATCGAATCCGTTCGCTGCAATCATCTTGCCGTAGTTAGGCTCAGTAGGGAAGTACTGCAATGAGTTCATGACAACAGCCTTAGCGTTAACTGGCTTGATAATCTTGTCGATGATCTCTTGGCGAGGCCAAGCAAGGAAAGCTGCTGTGCGCAGATCCTTTGCCTTTTGAGACATTCCAGCGAATGGACCCGTGTATGGCTTGCCTCCAGGAGCTGCACCTGAACGTAGTTCAACGTGCTCATAAGTTGCCTCAGGAGTTCCATCAAGAGTGATGCCCTTGATCTTGTTCAAAAGTGCAACTGAATCAGCTGTTGCTAGAGCAGAGTAGTAATCAGCTTCCTTGTTGGCGAGTGCTTGTGCAGCAGCTGTTGAATCAGGAATCGTGACGTATACGATCTTTTCAATTCCGCTCATCTTTGGCCCTGAGTTGTACTTAGGGTTGAGCTTCATGGTAACGCGCTGATTCTTAACGATTGACTCAACCTGCATCGCGCCGTTTGCTACGAGCAATAGTGGGTTTGTCTTCTCATTTACTTCAGTGACGTTATATGAGTTCGACCAGATTTTACCGATTTTTGTCAGCATTTCTGTATCTTTTGAATTGTAGGCGCGGAGGAACTTGTTCTTGTTGGCAACGTTATTTGCGTTGGTTCCAAGCTTGGTCTTTCCTTCAGCCAAAGCCACCATTGCGTGAACTGGTGAAACTCCAGGTGCATATACTTCCCAGTCAGGGAAGAACTTCTTCCACTCGATTACCACTGACATACGGTCAGTTGCAAGCGTTACATCCTTAATAAGGGTGTTGTAAGTGCTTGAGTAACCCAATGAGTCAAATACAGGCTTCTTATCAGCAGACTCAGGATCACCTAGGCCTGCATCGATTGAGTATTGGTTATTCGAGATCACGTTTGTAAGCAGGAGATCTACACCTGTAATTGGTGTGCCATCTGACCAGAGACGGCCCTTGTTAACGGTGTACTTGACCTTAAATGGTGACTTGCTGATGATCTTGTATGAACCGAATGTCTTATTTTCTACCAAGACTGGCTTATCGTCGTAGTAGTTAAATCCGATGCCACTCATATATGCAACGTTTGAGTTTAGTACCAGGTTATGTTCGTTGTGGCTTGGGTTCAGCGATGTGAATGCATTGGAATCAATGATCACAACAGTTGAACGTGTCGCAGCTGATGCTGGCTGCGTTAGTCCTACGACCAACGCTGCAGCGGCTGCAACTGCAAGGGCGGCTTTCGCGCCATGCTTTAACTTCATATTTCCTCCTTGAGGGTAATTAAGATGGGCATGAGGAGTCGATCGGCCTCAGAGCCATCTTCGAGTGGCCAAAGTCTGCCTGAACACCGTTCATCTTGCAATCGCCCATTGTTAACGATTTGGACACCTTTATCTGTGAGACCAGAGGCTGAGCGTGCGGGAAGTCACCACCGGGTGCTCCAGGGCATAGAAATTCCAAGTACATAAGGACGATAGCCGGATCGGCCGAAAAATCACCCTAAGGGGTGGCCTATCTATCTTGGGACGTGGAGTTCTTCATTGTGATCCCCTTGACTTGTCTCTTCACCGATACGGTTGATAAACCTTATTGAAGCTAGCGAGATAAGTGTCGTGGCAATACCGCCGACCAATAAAGGGGTGCGCAATCCCACATGTGCGAGGACACCACCAAGGAATGCTCCGAGCGGCATCATGCCCCAGACGAAAGTACGTCGAGCGCCATGGATGCGCCCGTAAAGCTCTGTTGGGATAAGCACTTGATAACACGACATCAGCAAGATATTCCAGTTGGTGATGAAAAATGATGAGATGAATCCAATGACGCCGAAGAACCAATAGTTAGGAGAGAGGGCTTGCATCAGTACGGTGGCGGATGAGATAAAGATTGCCAGTGCGAGAACTTTGCCGCGACCAAATCGCTTAGAGATCATGGGTGTAACAAATGCACCAATGATTGCGCCAGAACCGGCACCTGCCATAAGCAGACCAAAATACTTCGCTTGCAATTCGAGAGTCTCGGTAATAAAGAGAATGAGGGTTGAGGTAGAGAGTGCGTAGAAGAATCCAAGTGATGTTGTAATTGTTACTAGGCCGCGGAGATCGGGATGGCTCCACAAGTAACTTAAACCAAATTTGATATCACCGACGAAGCTCTTCTTCTCTGCAGGCTCCTTCTCGCTATCTCTGGCTTCAATGATCAGGTGTGCGGGAATTAGAAAGACAAAAATAGCTGCAATGAGAAAGCCTGCGCTATTGAGCAAAAATGGCAGGACGATGGCTGAGGCATAGAGAAAGCCACTAAGGGGTGCACCGATAAAGTTTTGGATAACAGTCTCGGCGATATTGAGTCGAGAATTAGCCCGCTCAAAATGCTTCTTCTGGAGGATTACTGGAATAAGTGATTGGGCAGCAGTGTCACTGGCCACCTCGCATATCCCAATCAGGAACGCCGCTAGAAATAACCAATAAATGGTGATGAAATCTGTAGATATGGCAAGGGCTAAGAGCCCGGCAATCACAAACCGTAGTGAGTTTGTAAGAGTGAGTAAGAGCCGTTTATTGGATCGATCAACGATGAGACCAATTGGAATCGCAAAGAGGAGCCATGGGAGCATCACAAGTGCACTCAGCATTGAGATCAGAACTGGATTCTTTGTAAGTGAGATTGCCAGCAGAGGTACAGCTACAGCTAATAAACCATCGGCAAGGTTGCTGATGGCACTCGCGCCGAATAGTCGGTTAAATCCTGGGCCTAATTTGTCAGTCTTCAACTTGCGTGCCTACTGGGTTCCAACCGCCGGGGACCATATCTTGGGCTTCATCTGGACCCCAAGTCCCTTCAAAGTATGGGTGTACACGTTGCGGGGCTTTTAAAATCTCGTCAAGAATCTTCCACGAGTGCAGCACAGCATCGATTCGAGTAAATCGGAAATGATCACCGAGCATGGCAGCGCGTAACAGACGCTCGTATGGTCCTTGACGATCACCAAATTCTGCGAAGAACTCAACGGTCAGATCTATCTCCTTCGTTGTTAACTTAGTACCAGGCTTCTTTGCCAGGAGCGAAATATCCACGCCATCTTTAGCACCTAGGCGAAAGCGCACAGCGTTGGGATTACCGCGCCCAAAGAGTTCGCGCGGTGGCTTTTTAAATTCTACGAGAACTTCAAGGACTGTCTCTGGCATCTTCTTACCGGTGCGCATATAGATAGGTACACCGGCCCAGCGCCAGTTATCGATGAAAATCTTCATAGCCACAAAAGTCTCGGTATCAGAATGATCAGCAACGCCATCTTCGTCGAGATAGCCAACATATTGGCCACGGATTACATCATCACTCTTGATATCGCGTATCGCTGAGAGAACTTTGATCTTCTCGTTCTGCATATCTTCTGAGCTAATGCTGATAGGTGGCTCCATAGTGAGCATGGTGAGCACTTGCAAAATATGGTTCTGCAAGACATCTCGAGTTGCACCCACGCCGTCGGAGACCGATCCGCGA
>JBIIRQ010000023.1:0-8107 GCA_044341445.1 Candidatus Planktophila sp. | reverse complement strand
CGAAGATTCGCCTTGTAGATCAATTTCCACTCGTTGAACTCGTCGAAGGATCGTGTGAATCGAGTGTCTCTTGGGGCAACGGTGATGAAGTAGAGCCAATTACCGGGAGTTGGAGTAACGGCTGCCATCATCGCGTTTCGTCCTGGATTTCCTATCGGAGCGGGAGGAAGTCCAGCATTCCGGTAAGTATTAAAGGGAGATTTAAGAAGAGTGGACTTGGTGCTCAGGAAGATATCGCCACGCTGGGATTGAATGTAGTGAACCGTTGAATCCATCTGAAGCGGCATTCCAATTTTGAGCCTGTTGTAAATAACGCGTGAGACCCGCCCGAAGTTGTCATCTGTTCCTTCTGCTTGAATAATAGAAGCGATGATTAACAACTCTCGCTGGCTGAATAAGTTTGTCTTATCAGCAAAGCCAGCTCTCATCACTTCCTGCTCTCCTTTACTGATCATCTCTGCAATGGCGCGTTCAACTGGTGTTCCTGTTGCAAAACTATACTGTGCTGGAAAGAAGAGCCCCTCTAAACTAGTAAATGGCTTCGGGATAGTTTTATCGGCAAAGGCACGATCAATCTCTTTCTGTGAATACCCGGCCTCTTTAAATACCTCTTTGATCTCACTTACCCATGCACCTTCCTTCACGTTAATCAGGCCGGCAATCCGCTTATTGTCGAGCAGTTGAGTGAGTGCATCTTTTGCACAAATTCCTCTGTCAATCAGATGAATACCTGGGGCTATCGATCCCGAACGTTGATCAGCGACTGCAATACGAAAGAAGCTTTCCTGGGATTTTGTGACACCTTTATCAAAGAGTTCTAGAGCTATCTCCGATCCAGTCTCCCCCAATGAGACATCAATCGAAATTTGCTCTGCATTTGAATCAACTCGGCAAGGAAAATCAGCAGCCGCGGCGGGACCGCGTTTGATTAAGGAAAGCCCAGCGATGATTAACACGCTTGCAAGAAGTGCTGCGCCGACTCGAAGTAGAGCTGGTTTATCTACCTTCACGAGCAAGTCCACTCTCGAGAATCGCAACAGCAGCAGCGGAGTCGATCAGTTTCTTCTGGTCCTTGGTATTTACTCCTGCTTGAGTCAAGAGAGCGCTAGCTGACACTGTTGTCAGACGCTCATCAATCATGACGACGTCACAATCGAAGTTTGATCTCAGCTGTTCAGCAAAAGTGTTTGCCTTTGCACTGGATGCTGAGGGTTCGCCCGAAAGATTGAGAGGTTGCCCAACATAAATTCGAACTGGCTCATAGTCGGTGACTAATTCTCTCACCTGATTCATGAGCGCCGGATGCTTACTGTTCAGCGGCTCAAGGGGTGTAGAAAGAATTGCATCTATGTCACAGACAGCCACGCCAATGCGAACATCTCCGTAATCAAAGGCGAGTCTGCGACCCAGCCGTGACATTAATTACCCGCGATCGCTAGTTCGATGGCCTTCATTGCTTCAGAAATCTTTGTGGCATCTGTTCCACCGCCCTGTGCGAAATCATCTTTTCCGCCCCCACCACCACCGAGAATTGCGCTAGCTACCTTCACTAGCGCTCCCGCCTTTATCTGTGATGCTCTCGCGCCTTCACTCACCGCAACAACCAAGACCACCTTGCCTTCAACAACACTTGTGAGTGCCACAACGCTTTTTGAACTTCGCGCTCGGAGATCGAGTGCGATCTCTCGCAGACTGTCGGCGGGTATCCCATCGGCAAGGGATCCAGAAATAAATGAAACACCAGAAATATCCCTAGCGTTCTCAATGAGCTTGCTCGCTCCTTGCAGCGCCGCAGAGGTTCGCAAAGAGGCTAGCTCCTTCTCAATATCCTTCATCTTGGTGACAAGATCATTTACGCGTGCAGGCAACTCTTCTACACGCGCACCTTTGATGATCTGGGTGAGAGAGTTAAGTAATACATGCTCACGTGCAAGAAATTGATAAGCATCGGCGCCAACGAGTGCTTCAACGCGACGAACACCCGCACCGATAGATGACTCAGAGAGAAGTTTGACTAAACCTAATTGACCCGCACGGTGCACGTGCGTACCACCACAGAGTTCTCTCGCCCAGTCTCCAACGCTGACAACGCGAACCTGATCACCATACTTTTCGCCAAAGAGAGCCATAGCGCCCATCTTCTTGGCCTCAGCTTGTGACATCACCTCAGCGGTAACTGCAAGATCATTGATCAAAAGCTCGTTCACTCGCGCTTCAACTTCATCGAGAACACCTTCAGAGAGTGAGCCCGCCGATGGAAAATCAAAACGGAAACGTCCGGGAGAGTTCTCTGAGCCTGCTTGTGTTGCAGTTTCTCCGAGTACTTCCCGGAAAGCCTTATGGACCATATGTGTTGCTGTATGAGCTCGCGAAATTGCGTTGCGACGCTCGTTATCAATGGCCGCTAGCGCCGATTGACCTACCTGCACAGAACCTTTGAGAACACGCCCTCTATGAATAGATAATCCAGGAACTGGATTCTGCACATCATCAATCTCAATGATCGTCCCATCATGCAGGGTGATCGTTCCCCCATCTGCCAACTGTCCGCCACCTTCAGCGTAAAACGGCGTACGATCAAGAACGATCTCGACATCTGATCCTTGATCTGCCGACGATGTGCTTAGACCATCAACAACAATTGCTTGAATTTTTGATTCTGAAGAAACCTCTGAATATCCGATGAACTCAGTGCGACCTTTATCATCGGCAATCTTTTTATACTCGCTGAGGTCCGTGTGACCACTCTTCTTCTCACGCGCATCTGCCTTAGCCCGCTCGCGCTGTTCCTTCATCAGTCGGGTAAATCCAGCCTCGTCAACTTCCAGACCTACTTCACGAGCCATCTCAAGAGTGAGGTCGAATGGAAAACCATAGGTGTCATGGAGCTTGAAGACATCTTCGCCGCCCATGACCGTCGAATTTGTCTTCTTCATCACCTGTGCTGCGGTGTCAAAAATAAGTGTTCCGCTCTTGAGCGTTTGCAAGAAACTCTCTTCTTCGGATGCGCTAACCGAGAGAATTCGTGCTGAATCAGATTGCAGCTCAGGATACTGAGCCCCCATTGCAGCGATTGCTGCTTGGGTGAGTGAGACCATACTGGGATCGTTACTACCAAGAAGGCGCATATTTCGTATTGTGCGGCGCATCATTCGGCGCAGAACATATCCGCGACCTTCGTTACCCGGTGTAACGCCATCGCCAATCAACATCGCGGCTGTTCGCGCGTGATCTGCAATTACTCGAAGCGAAATATCTGATTTTTCGTCTCTGCCATAGGTGACACCAGAGAGTTCAGATGCGCGATTGAGAATTTGCATTGTGGTATCGATTTCGTAAATGTTTTCAACACCTTGAAGCAGAGCGGCCATGCGCTCTAAGCCTAAGCCTGTATCAATGCTCTTTGCAGGAAGTTCACCAAGAATTGGGAAACCGTCCTTGCCGCCACCTTCTCCGCGCTCGTTCTGCATAAAGACGAGGTTCCACACTTCAAGGTATCTATTTTCATCAGCGATCGGTCCACCGTCTATTCCGTAGGACGGGCCACGATCGTAGTAAATCTCAGAGCAAGGACCGCACGGGCCGGGAACTCCCATGGACCAGAAGTTATCGGCCATATCGCGACGTTGAATTCGCTCCAACGGAACGCCAATCTTCTTATGCCAGATATCTGCTGCCTCGTCATCATCGAGGTAGACCGTTACCCATAAGCGATCCTCGGGAAATCCGTAACCGCCTTCAGAGATCGGCTTTGTCAGCAACTCCCATGCGAGTGCGATAGCGCCCTCTTTGAAGTAATCACCAAAAGAAAAGTTTCCACACATTTGGAAGAAAGATGCGTGACGAGTCGTCTTTCCGACTTCATCAATATCTAGAGTCCGCACACATTTCTGTACAGATGTCGCACGTGCATACGGTGGCGTGACCTCACCAAGAAAAAAGGGCTTAAACGGAACCATCCCTGCGTTGACGAGAAGGAGATTGGGATCATCGGCGATCAGAGATGCTGAAGGGACGACTGTATGGTCTAACCCGAGCGAGTTACCTGATTCAAAAAAGCGCAACCAACGTGCGCGGATCTCCGCTGATTCCACGAACTACACTCACTCAGCCTTCTTCTTCTTTTTCTTTTCGCGACCTTTGCCAGCTTGAGCAGCTGTAATCAGTGCACTAGCAACCTTAACCGCTGGTCCACTATGGTCGATAAAATCTGTCGCTGCCTCTGAAACCTTTGTCGTCACCTGCTCGACATTCCTGGAAATCTTTGCAAAAGATTCAAGTGGACTATTGACTAATTCAAGCGTTCGGGTTGATTCCTTTATTAAGGGCGTTGTTTCGGTGGTGAGAGCAGCTAGCGAGACACTCGCCTCATCGATAAAACGGCCTAGGCGAACCACTGCATATGCCACAGCTACCGCGATAACAAGAAGTGCCGCCGCACAAATAATTGCTGCAATACCGCCTGCGCTCATAATGTTCCTCAATTCCGCTTTAGAACTTCTATGTGAGAAGCCTACCCGATTGGCTTATTTCGCGGGCACTTCTGGCTTGTAGTCGATACCACTCTCACGGCGCTGTGCCGTTGTGATTGGAGTCGGTGCGCCAGTTAACGGATCGCCTCCGCTTGCAGTCTTTGGAAAGGCGATGACCTCACGTATAGATTCACTTCCAGTTAAGAGAGCGCACACTCGATCTAAACCTAAAGCAATTCCACCATGAGGCGGTGGGCCGTAATTAAATGCTTCTAACAAGAAGCCGAATTTGCTGTTGGCTTCTTCATCGCTCAAGCCGATGACACGAAAAACTTCTCGCTGAATCTCTTTATCGTGAATACGAATCGAACCACCACCGAGTTCAGTACCGTTGAGAACGATGTCGTAGGCATAGGCAAGTGCGCTGCCAGGATCTTCTGAGAAAGTAGAGGAGAACTCAGGCTTGGGACCGGTAAATGGATGATGGACGGCAGTCCATCCCCCATCATCGGTTGGTTCAAACATTGGAGCGTCAACAACCCAGAGAAATTTCCAAGCGCCTTCTTCGATGAGGTTACAACGCTTACCTATCTCGATTCGCACCGCACCGAGTAACGCTTGAGATGTTCTCTGATCGCCGGCGGCAAAGAAGATAGCGTCGCCCTTATCTGCACCAACCGTCGCGGCAATTCCCGCTTGTTCTTCCTCGGAAATATTCTTTGATACCGGGCCTCCAAGAGTGCCGTCATCGTTGAGGAGAATGTAAGCCAATCCTTTAGCTCCGCGCGCCTTCGCCCAGTCCTGCCATGCATCTAGTTCACGTCGCGGTGAGTTCGCACCACCTGGCATAACTACAGCGCCAACGTAATCCGCTTGGAAGACTCTAAATGGTGTCGCTTTAAAGAAATCCGTGACGTCGACTAATTCGTTTGCGAAGCGAAGGTCTGGCTTATCTGAACCAAAACGATTCATAGCATCGCGATATGTCATATGAGGAATGGGCGTCGGGATGGTGTAACCAAGGCTATCTTTCCAAACATCAACCAAGATCTTTTCAGCCACAGCAATGATGTCAGCCTGATCGATAAATGACATCTCAATATCTAATTGCGTAAATTCTGGTTGACGATCAGCACGAAAATCTTCATCTCGGAAACAACGAGCTATTTGATAGTAGCGCTCCATTCCTGCAACCATCAGCAACTGCTTAAATAACTGAGGTGACTGCGGAAGGGCATACCAGCTGCCTGGCTGAAGTCGCACAGGTACGAGAAAATCGCGAGCTCCTTCGGGTGTTGAACGAGTGAGGTACGGTGTTTCAATTTCAAGAAAGTTCAGATCATCCATTGCGCGCCTAATGGCCGATGTCACGCGAGAACGCAGACGAAGATTTGCAGCAGGACCTTCACGGCGAAGATCTAAATATCTATAGCGGAGGCGTATTTCCTCGGAGATATCAGATTCGACTCCGGTATCAACTGGAAAAGGAAGTGGAGCAGATTCACTTAATACAGTGACAGCATCTCCCATTACTTCAATTGCACCAGTGGGGAGTCCGGAATTCTCATTGCCTGCAGGGCGAGCCACTACTTCACCGGTGATGGCAAGACACCACTCTGCTCGCAGAGAACCAGCTAACGCTTCATCACGAATGACGACTTGAACCGATCCTGTGGCATCTCGTAGATCAATAAATGCAACCCCACCATGATCGCGTCGACGAGCAACCCAACCTGCCAGGGTGACAGTCTGCCCAGCGTGAGAAGCACGCAAGGAACCGGCGTCGTGTGTACGAATCATTATTACTACTACTTTCTCTCAGCTAAAGCGATCTTCAATTCGCTCATCTTAACCGAGGAAACTTCTCCATCTCTCATGCGCTTGAGCTCAACTACGCCGCTTGAAATCTCTGTATCCCCAAGCACGATTGCATATGCGCTACCCGATTTATCTGCGCCCTTCATGGCACCCTTAAGAGCCCTGTCGCCAAATGCGATCTCTACTTGAAACCCTTCACCGCGCAACTCCTGCGCCAACATCAGCACCGCTTCTTTTGAAGATTCACCAAGTGGAATTACGTAAAGGTCGCTCGCAAACTCATTCTGTGCAAGCACCCCTTCGGCTTCTGCTGCAAGAAGTATTCGGTCTACACCTAGCCCGAAGCCGATACCTGAAAGATCAGATCCACCTAGTGTGTGCATCAGCCCGTCATAGCGTCCGCCACCACCAATCCCGGATTGGGCACCGAGATCTTCATGAACGAATTCAAAGGTTGTCCCGGTGTAGTAATCCAACCCTCGCACCATACGTGGGTTGATGACGTAAGTAATCTTGAGGGCATCAAGATAGGAACAGACTTGATCGAAATTCGATTTAGCTTCTGCAGTGAGATAGTCGATGAGCAGTGGAGCACCGACCATCAGCGCCTTTATCTCTTCTCTCTTATCATCGAAAATGCGCAAAGGATTAATCTCAGCGCGCGCTCTTGTGGCATCGTCGAGATCTAATCCCGCTAAAAATTGTACGAGCTCACTGCGATGAGCGGCTCGAGAGGCTTGGTCACCGAGCGATGTGATCTCAAGACGATATCGTTTCAAACCAATACTTTTAAATGCGTTATCAGCCAGTGCAATGATCTCGGCGTCAATTGCTGGATCATCGAGGCCGATCGATTCAACACCTACTTGGTAGAACTGCCGGTATCGTCCCGCCTGTGGTCGCTCAGCTCTAAAAAAAGCACCAGAGTAATAAACTTTCACCGGTAGTTGGCCGCGATCAAGTGAATGTTCAATCACGGCGCGCATCACTCCAGCAGTGCCTTCTGGTCGCAAAGTAATCGAACGACCACCACGATCTTCGAAGGTGTACATCTCTTTACTTACTACATCAGTTGACTCACCGACTCCGCGGGAGAACAACTGGGTATCTTCAAAGACCGGCAACTCCATCAATTGATAACCCGCAAGTTTTGCAGGGTTGATTAGTTTCTCTCGCACCCACTCAAAGGAGGCAGAACGCGGAGGCAGGTACTCACTCACACCTTTCGGTGCCATGATTTTCTCGCGCTTCATGATCGCAATTCTTTCAGATAAGGGTTAGTTCTTCGCTCAAATTCAATGGTCGTGTCCGGGCCATGTCCCGGGAGAACTCGTAAGTGATCTGGTTGAGATAGGACCTTTGTTGATAGCGTTTTCTGCATCGCCTCATGCGATCCACCTGGAAGATCAGTTCTACCGATTGAACCTGCAAACAACACATCACCGCTGAGCAGTACTTCATCGTTAACAAGAAACATGAGCGAGCCTGAGGTGTGCCCCGGTGCGTGGATTGCTCTGATTGTGAGCCCAACCGCCTCAAAGATTTCATTGTTTCGTAACTCTTCTACGCGCTCAGGTTCACGCCACACTTTTCCTGAAAAGGTCGCCATGAAATTAGATCCGTGAATCACTTCAGGTCGCGTGAGCGCCAATCGGTCATTGCTATGGATATATGCGGGAATTGAATATCCATCGGCCAACGGCACGACTGAAAAGGTATGATCGAGATGTCCATGAGTGAGAAGAATTGCAACCGGTTTAAGATTGTCGTGAGCAACGATCGCCTCAATATCCGGAGTTATATCGGGGCCACCTGGA
>JBIIRQ010000022.1:0-8473 GCA_044341445.1 Candidatus Planktophila sp. | reverse complement strand
CACAATGAAGTGGTGGGATGACTTGTGGCTCAATGAATCCTTCGCTGAATGGGCTTCATACCAAGCTGTCTCCGAATCAACTAAGTACAAGCAGGCATGGACTGAGTTCAACTCCCTGCGAAAGAATTGGGCCTACCGCGTTGATCAACTGACAACCACACACCCAATTGCGACAGAGATGGCGGACTTAGATGCAGTTCGTACCAACTTTGATGGTATTTCTTATGCAAAGGGTGCCTCTGTCCTGCAGCAATTAGTAGCTCACGTAGGACGCGATAACTTTATTAAGGGGCTTCGCCTCTATTTCGCAAAGCATGCATTTGGAAACACGACCCTAAAAGATCTTATTGATCAGCTTGAGGCAGCATCTGGTCGCGATCTCACACCATGGGTTTCAACATGGCTTCGCACGGCAGGAGTAAATACCTTGCGTCCAGTCATTGAAGTTTCTGGTGACACATACGCGTCGATTTCAATCAAGCAAGAAGTGCCGACTATGCCGGTGGGATCAAAAGAACTTCGCCCACACCGTCTGCACGTGGGTCTCTTTGATATCACAGGCGATAAGTTAACTCGTCGCACAAGTGTTGAACTTGATGTAGAAGGCGCACTCACCGAAGTTAAGGCACTCGCTGGTGCAAAGGTTGCAGACCTAGTTCTGATTAACGATAAAGATCAGACATATGCCAAGTTGCGTTTTGATGATCGCTCGATTGCAACAATGAAAAGCCACCTGGGAAGTCTGGATGACTCACTTGCTCGTGGTCTGATTTGGGCCTCTCTCTGGGATTCCTGTCGCGATGGTGAGCTCTCATCTACCGATTATGTGACGATTGCACTGAACGCTCTTAAGAGTGAGTCAGATATCTCCATCGTCTCTGCGACGTTGATGCAGATCGATACCGCCATTTGGGCATATGCAAATCCTGCAAAGCGCGATGCACTTCGCGCCCACGTTGGGCAGTCTGTTGAAGCACTGCTTGACGCATCTGCACCAGGAAGTGATCATCAGATGGCATTTGCTCGTGCATTCGCAAACTTTGCCTTCACCCCAGCGCAATATGATCGCATCAAGGCAATTCTCGATGGATCAATCAATGGCCTCGTCATTGATGCTGAAATCCGTTGGTACATCTTTATCTGTGGAGTAAAGCGTGGTGTCTTCGGTCCTGCTGATATTCAGGCCGAATCGAAGAAAGATGAGACAGCCCACGGCAAGCAGTACACCGCCCGCGCCAACGCATCCTTGCCAAGTAAAGATGCGAAGTCGAAGGCCTTTAATTCGATCATTACAGATAATCTTTCAAACACAATCCATTCCTATACCTGCCTTGGATTTAACGAGAATATCCACCACGAAGTTCTGGCAGACTTTGTTGATCCGTACTTTGATTCAATGCTCAAGGTTTGGGAGACAAAGGGATACGAGATCGCTGAAACAACTGCGACGCTTCTTTTCCCAACGTGGGTGATTACTCCGGAAACACTAGCCAAGACAGAACATTGGCTAAACGTGACCGGCAAAGATGCTGCAAATTCTCTACGTCGAGCAATCACAGAAGGACGCGATGCAATGGCTCGAGCGCTTAAGGCGCGTTCAGCAGATAAGTAAAGGTTAGTCGATTGAATCGACGACAGAGCTTGGCTTCTTGCCGGGCTCTGTCGTCTTTTTCTCACGTGTTCCCGCCAATACAAGAACGGTGATCAAGAGAAAAAGACCTACGGGTGTTGCAACAAAGTATAGGAAGGTCTGAACTGCAGTTAACGGCTCACCTGGCATTGAGCCGCCTTCTACTGGGCCCATACCAAAAGCTAAAGCGATCGAATGAATCATGGCGTTAGTGTAATTGAGTTAGGCAGTTGCTGCTGCCACACCAAATGGTTCAAGGTAAGGAAGCCACTCTGGTTCTGTCCGACCTGTCCCAAGTATTCGCCAGGCAGATCCGACAGGTTCGCGTGGGAGTGAACGTAATTTCCAACCTAGCTCTTTCAAGGATTTATCTGCCTTGAGATGATTACATTTATGGCAAGCTGAGACAACGTTCTCCCAACTATGACTTCCGCCACGAGAACGTGGGATGACATGATCAATAGATGTGGCAGATGCGCCGCAGTAGACACAGCGTCCAGCATCGCGAGCAAAGATTGCTCGGCGTGAAAGTGGAATCGCATGGCGATATGGAATTCGAATAAATTTATTGAGGCGAACTACCGACGGAAGTTCTAATTGTCCTGATGCGAAGTGAAGAACTTCACCAGTTGACTCGATCATGGATGCGCGCATGTTGAGAACAAGAATGAGGGCGCGACGATCTGAAACAACACCGAGTGGTTCATAGGTTGCGTTGAGCACAAGGCTTCGCGACATCGCTGCTCCAGTTGAGTCAGGCGCGTGGCTCGCGCCGATTGGCCTATCTTGCACCTACTCCCCCCAACTTTGCAGTATTTAAAGGGTAATTTCTCGTAACCTTTCGCACATCCTTTCAAGTAGATTGGGGTTGTGAACGAACAGATACAGAATGCTCTTGAATGGATCGGTGGCTCCCCCCTTCGCATCATCGCCGTTTTGGCCGGAGCGATCATCGCCCAGTGGGTAGGAAACCGCGCCATTAATCGCGCCGTCAATCGACTGGCAACTGCAGATCTTCGCCCCGGGCCCGGAACTGCCAATCGCCAGGCAGAGCGGGCGCGCACAATCGGCTCTGTTCTTACTTCAATTCTCAACGCCGTTGTATGGATTGTCGCGCTCACGATGATCTTGGGTGAATTTGGATTTAATTTAGGTCCCGTCATTGCTTCGGCTGGAATCGTCGGCGTTGCAGTCGGTCTTGGCGCACAGACTCTTGTGCGAGATGTGATCTCTGGAATCTTTATGTTGATTGAAGATCAATATGGGGTTGGCGATCGTGTTGATATCTTAACAATTCAAGGTGTTGTCGAACGAGTGGGTCTTCGTATCACAACAGTGAGGGCCGATGACGGAACGCTCTGGTATATCCGTAATGGCGAAATTCTCACTTTAGGAAATGCTTCTAAGAAATAGGTTACGAAGGCTGATTCACCATCGAGTGAGCAGCCATTTCGATGTACTCCACTAATTGATTGCGAAGAACTTCTTCGATATCCATATCGTCAATTGCCGCCATCATGCATGCCAGCCACGCATCTCTCGCCGCCAGATCAATCTCAAATCCTGCATGGCGCATACGAAGTCTTGGGTGTCCACGTTCTTCTGAGTAAGTGCCAGGCCCGCCCCAATATTGTTCGAGAAATTTCTGCAAGCGCCAGGCTGCACCCTTCATATCACTTTCGGGGTACATCGGACGCAAGATCGGATTAGTTACCACCCGTGCATAGAATCCAGAGACGAGTTCAACGAAAAACTCTTCTCCGCCGATCTCGTCGTAAAAAGTACTCATGCCATAAATTCTTTAAGAAACTCGCGTTCTATATCTGTGAGCGGGCGAGATTTCTTTGTATCAAGAGAGACAGCAACTTGAACTGTCTTTACTCGTGCATGAACAACGCCATGTGAGCTAATTTCGTAGATCAGAGTAAATGATGAATTACCTACTGAATCAACCCACAAGTGCAGATCAACAAATGTGCCCCCTTCGTAGATTGGCACAATGAAATCAACTTCGGCACGGGCAACGACCATCTCAACAATTGTTGGTTTCTTTTCGCGCTTAGCAGATTCAAACCAGGACCACTGAAAGCGTGCCTCTTGGGCGTAGGTTAAATACTTGGCATTGTTTACATGGCCAAACGCATCGATATCGTCCCAACGAACAAATTGTTGATTGTGATACTTCATTAGCGCGTAAGTTTTCTATATGTCGCACGATGTGGTCGTGCCGCCTCAGGTCCAAGGCGTTCGATCTTATTTGCCTCATACGATTCGAAGTTTCCTTCAAACCAGAACCACTTCGAATCACCTTCGTAGGCGAGAATGTGTGTTGTGATGCGGTCCAAGAACCAGCGATCGTGAGAGATCACAACGGCGCACCCTGGAAATTCCAGCAGCGCGTTTTCAAGCGAACCAAGCGTTTCGACATCAAGGTCGTTCGTTGGCTCATCGAGAAGCAATAAGTTTCCACCTTGCTTGAGAGTCATCGCAAGGTTGAGACGGTTACGTTCTCCACCAGAGAGGACGCCAGCAGGCTTCTGTTGATCTGGCCCTTTAAAGCCGAATGCTGCAACGTATGCACGCGATGGCATTTCAACCTGTCCGACCTTCATGAAATCAAGACCATCAGAGACGACTTCCCACAATGATTTCTTGGGATCGATGCCGCCACGTGATTGATCAACGTATGAGATCTTGACTGTCTCACCGATTTTTACGCTACCGGAATCAGCAGATTCAAGACCAAGAATCGTTTTAAAGAGCGTGGTCTTTCCAGCACCGTTAGGTCCAATAACACCGACGATTCCGTTGCGGGGCAAGGTAAATGAGAGGCCATCAATTAAGACACGATCGCCAAATCCTTTAACAAGATTTTCAACCTCAACAACAACGTTTCCAAGGCGTGGCCCAGGTGGAATTTGGATCTCTTCGAAATCGAGCTTGCGCATCTTGTCTGCTTCAGCAGCCATCTCTTCATAGCGAGCAAGGCGCGCCTTAGATTTAACTTGGCGACCCTTTGCATTCTGTCTGACCCATTCGAGCTCTTCGGTAAGACGCTTGGCGCGCTTGGCATCTTTCTGTCCCTCAACTTTAAGGCGCGCAGCTTTTGTCTCTAGATAGGTCGAGTAATTTCCTTCGTATGGATATGCACGACCGCGATCGAGTTCGAGAATCCATTCTGCGACGTTATCCAAGAAATACCTATCGTGCGTGATTGCTACAACTGCGCCGGGATACTTCTGCAAGTGCTGCTCAAGCCATAAGACAGATTCGGCATCGAGGTGGTTTGTAGGTTCGTCAAGAAGTAATAGATCGGGCGCTTCAAGTAGCAACTTACAGAGCGCGACGCGACGCTTTTCTCCACCTGATAGCACGCTGACATCAGCGTCCCCTGGCGGACAACGAAGAGCATCCATCGCCTGCTCGAGCTGTGAATCAATCTCCCAGGCATTTCGATGATCGAGTTGCTCTTGCAACGTTCCCATCTCGGCCAATAACTTGTCGTAATCGGCATCAGGGCTTGCCATCTCTTCTGAGATCGCATTAAAGCGCGCCAACATATCCATGGTTTCGCGCACACCATCTTGCACATTCTCTAAAACGCTACGCGCCTCATCGAGCTGTGGCTCTTGCAGCAAAATTCCAACGGTATATCCAGGTGATAGATAGGCCTCACCATTTGATGGCTGTTGCAAGCCCGCCATGATCTGCAGAACAGTTGACTTACCCGCACCATTGGGCCCAACAACACCAATCTTGGCACCGGGCAGGAACATTAAGGTGACATCATCCAAAATGACCTTGTCGCCGTGCGCTTTACGCGTCTTTTTCATCGTGTAAATGAATTCAGCCATTGTCACACCTTAATAGTTGAGCCGTTAGAATAGTAATCATAACGACACCTACAGGCGCCTGTAGCTCAGTCGGATAGAGCACCCGCCTTCTAAGCGGGTTGTCGCAGGTTCGATTCCTGCCAGGCGCGCCAATCGGATTATAAAAAGTAGATATAAGTATAGAAAAAGAACGACCAGGCTGGATGGCCTGGTCGCTCTCTCTTACCCTCGATAGTTGGAAGTCGTATCTATTAACCCATCTTTCCTGTGACGTAATCCTCAGTGCGCGGATCTGAAGGATTATTAAATATCTTGGTAGTTGCGTCGTACTCGATCAGCTTTCCGGTACGAAGATCACTGAGTGGGTTTACATCGGTGACGAAGAACGCTGTATACGAGCTGACACGCGCCGCTTGCTGCATATTGTGAGTAACAATGACGATCGTGTAATTCTTCTTCAGCTCCATCATCAACTCTTCGATGCGAAGCGTTGCTATAGGGTCGAGAGCCGAACATGGCTCATCCATAAGAATTACGTCAGGTTCGACTGCTAGCGAGCGTGCAATACATAAACGCTGTTGCTGTCCACCAGATAAACCTAGCGCCGATGAACCCAGGCGATCCTTGACTTCATCCCAGAGCGCGGCACCTCTTAATGAATTTTCAACGATTGCATCGAGTTCTGACTTCTTTGGACGACCATTTACCTTGGGACCAAAGGCGACGTTCTCGTAAATGCTCTTTGGAAATGGATTTGGCTTTTGGAAGACCATTCCGATACGACGACGAATTTCGACCGGGCTAGCCTTTGAATCATAGAGATCGGCATCATGATATAAAACTGTTCCTGCAACTGATGCACCTGGGATTAGATCATTTGTTCTGTTAAGTGTTCGGATCAGAGTTGATTTTCCACATCCGGAAGGACCAATGAAAGCGGTGATGTCATGGCTTGGAATTTCAAGATTAACGTCAGTGACGGCAACATACTTTCCGTATGAGACTGAAACGTTTTTCAGAGTGAAAACCGGATCAAGTATCTCTGGCTTGCCAGCTACAGTACTCATGTTAACCTTCCATATTCTTGGTAGTTGTGACGTAAAACTTATTCTTCATTGAGGCCATCAGACATTCCGTTTCCGTGTGGCAAAATCGCGAAGCAAAATAGCAATAAGGTTTAAAACAAAGAGAACTGCCATCAGAATCAAACTGCCCGCACTAGCTAAAACCTGGAACTCTTCGCGTGAATCTGATGCGTACTTGAAGATCGTAAGAGGCATGATTGTAAATGGGCTATCCAAGCCAGTTGGATTAAATGTAACGAATGAAAGAGCGCCGAGGAGCAGCAACGGCGCTGATTCGCCAATAGCGCGCGAGACGGCCAAGATTGATCCGGTTGCAGTACCTGGAATGGCACTCGGCAAAACTAAGCGCCAAACCGCCTGCCACGGTGTCGCACCCAATGCCAGAGCACCTTCTTTATACGACGGTGGCACTGCACGAATGGCCTCGCGCGAGACGATGATAATGACGGGCAACATCAACATTGCGATTACCGCAGCGGCTGAACCGACAGTAAATCCCCAAGCGATAAAACCACGGACAACAAATGCAAGTCCGATAAGACCAAAGACAACGGCTGGAACTCCTGCAAGGTTTTGGATATTGAGTTCAATAAGTCGCGTTACTTTATTGCCCTTTCCCGCAAACTGCTCGAGATAAAGCGCTGTGAATAAGCCAGTAGGTAGAGCAACCAGTGTTGCAGTTCCGACGACCCAGATTGAACCAACCAGTGGGGATTGAAAACCTGCATTATCAATGTCATACGACGGGTATTTCGTTATAAGGTCCCACGAGAGCAACCAACCTGCATCATTCCAAAGGCTGCTCACGATCCAATAGATCATGCCGAGTGAGATGAAAACACTGAGGTAGAGAAAGAAGCGAAAAGATCCATCGACAAAGAGTCTGCGCGGTGAAATTCGACTCTTCAGAGAGATTGATTGAGCCATCTTATTCGTAAGCCTCTCTGTAACGAGAAATAATCTTGTTTCCAAGAATGTTAAAGATCAAAGTGACGAGGAAAAGCATCGCACCGATAAGGAAAATTGTGTTGTAGGCCTGTGAGCCAACTTCGGCATCGCCAATACCGGCAAAACCAATAAAGGCCGAAAGAGTCATCATTGGATCACCTGGGTTGGCCGATAGCATCGGGTAGCTACCAGAGACCATCAGAGCGATTGTTGTCTCTCCGAATGCGCGAGCAAACGCAAGAATAAGTGCGGCTACAACTCCTGATAAGCCTGCATTAAAGACAACTTTGACGGCGACTTCGCGACGAGTTGCACCGAGGGCGTAGGCAGCTTCGCGCATCGCCCGCGGAACGGCAGAGAGAGCATCATCTGCAACAGAGGCGATAATCGGCACAATCAAAATACCGGTAACAAAGCCTGCACCAACAGCGGTGTATGCCAAAGGTTCACCAATCGGCCAATACTTTTCGACAAAATCAGGATTAATCACATAGAGACCAAAGAGGCCGAGCACAACTGTTGGGATTCCTGCAAGAACTTCAAGAATTGGTTTAACAATGCGACGCATGTTAAACGAGGCATAGTCACTAAGGAAGATCGCTGCAGCAAGGCCAACCGGGACCGCGACAAGCATTGCAATTGAAACAATCATCAGCGTTCCTGTAAAGAGAGGAAGAATGCCGTACTGAGGCGGTGAGAATAATGGGGCCCAGGTAGTGCCAAAGAGTTGGCCGCCCACCGCAACTAGGGTCCGGATCGCTATGGGAAAGAGTGAGGCAACGATACCCACGGTGACGATAATTGAAACGGTTGTTGCAAAAATCATGATGATTCTTGCAATTAACTGATTTCGAAGTCTACGTCGAAGATGTGGCGAAGGTGAAAGCTCAACTGTCTTTGGAACGACTGTTGCCTTCTCCATCGCCACATCTCCCTTACACGTAGTTACTCACTTACCCATAGATTACTCGAAAGAC
>JBIIRQ010000021.1:0-8518 GCA_044341445.1 Candidatus Planktophila sp. | reverse complement strand
AGGGATGCGCGTGCAAAATCGCGAATTGAGTCATCGACGTTATACATCGCCAACGCAACACCCGATGATTTGAAGTCAAACACTTCAAGATTCATCGCTTCTCCGCCGCCTTCTGGAACGTAAGAAAGTGTGAGCTTTCCAGGACCAGGAACTTTAATGTCGGTGGCCTTGTACTGATCGCCAAACGCGTGACGACCGATAACAATTGGCTTAGTCCAATGTGGGACAAGTCTTGGAACGTTACTAATAATAATTGGTTCGCGGAAAATTACGCCACCAAGGATGTTGCGAATTGTTCCATTTGGAGACTTCCACATCTTCTTCAAACCAAACTCTTCAACACGAGCCTCATCCGGTGTGATTGTTGCGCACTTAATGCCGACACCATGCTTTTGGATTGCACGTGCGGCATCGATTGTCACCTGATCATCGGTTGCATCACGGTGCTCCATGCCAAGGTCATAATATTCAAGATTGACATCAAGGTAAGGAAGGATCAGTGAATCCTTGATGAATTGCCACATAATGCGGGTCATTTCATCACCATCAAGTTCTACAACAGTTCCTTCAACTTTAATCTTGGTCATTTTCTTCCTTTACTGTGAGTCCGAGAGTTTTCTATTCCTATAGTGATTCTTAAAGAGTGAGGACATCTGCTTGCTTGGCACGAACTGCTTCTGCTGCTTCTTTAAGAGAAGCAAGCTCTGTATCCGTCAACTTTGTTTCAACAACTTTCTTCACACCTTCGCGGCCGATTGATGCCTCAACACCGAGATAGACACCGGAGATTCCAAATTCACCATCTACCCAGGCGCAGACAGGCATGACCGCTCCTGAATCTTCAATAACAGCCTTAGCCATACGAGCAGCTGCAGCCGATGGTGCGTAATACGCAGAGCCTGTCTTGAGAAGAGCTACTACTTCAGCGCCACCGTTACGTGTGCGCACAACCAATTCTTCGATCTCTTGGGCAGATAACTTTTCAGATAATGCAACACCGTTAACTGTGCAACGACTTGGCACTGGAACCATGGTGTCTCCATGTGAACCAAGTGTTAGCGTCTTCACAGATGAGACTGGGACTGAGAGTTTTTCAGCGACAAAGTCGGTAAAGCGGGCGGTATCTAGCATTCCTGCCTGACCCATCACGCGATTCTTTGGAAAGTTGGTTGCAATCTGTGTCAACGCGGTCATCTCATCGAGTGGATTAGAGACCACAATGATGACTGCTTGAGGAGAGTGCTTAGCGATATTTTCTGCAACGCCGCGAACGATTCCTGCGTTTACGCCAATGAGATCCATACGACTCATACCCGGCTTGCGTGGAAGGCCTGCAGTAATGACTACAACATCTGAATTTGCTGTCGCTTCGTATCCACCGCCATCAGCAGTTGTAGTTGCACCGATAATTTTGGTTTCAAAGCCCTCGATTGAACGTGATTGGTTCATATCGAGTGCGAGACCTTCTGGCTTACCCTCAAGAATATCTGTCAGTACAACGGTGTCGAAGATGTTGTATTCAGCTAAACGAAGTGCTGTGGTTGATCCGTAGAAACCGCTTCCGACAACTGTGACTTTCTTTGCCATGTATCAAACCTCTTATAAAGTGAGTGGGGCTAACGATGCAGCCGATTGAGCGTAATCCTACAACCCACGCGGGAGGGCTATTGCCATGGCGAAAAGTGATATTGCAATCAGTAGTGGCAGGTAGGTGGGAATCATCCCCCGATAAGGTGTGGTTTTTCGCCCCGCCAGGATGATGAAACCCATTGCAAGGGCGATCACGACTGCGCCAACTCGAATCAATGAGAAAAATCCGGCGATCACGCCGATGACCAGTGACAGGTACGCAATCTTAAGTGTGAGAGTCATTTACCTTTCACTCGCCTCGATGACATTTTGTAACAACATGGCCCGTGTCATGGGACCAACCCCGCCAGGCATTGGTGATATAAAACTTGCTCGCCCTTGTGCACCAGGATCAATATCGCCAATTAATCCAGCATCGGTGCGTGAAATTCCAACATCAACAAGAACTGCACCTTCTTTAATCATATTCGCCTTAAGAAAATGTGGCACACCAATGGCGGCAACGACAATATCTGCTCTTAATGTGTGAGAGGAAAGATCTTTTGTGCCTGTATGCGTCAGAGTTACTGTGGCATTTTCCTGACGGCGCGTTAAGAGCAGGCCGAGCGGGCGACCAACGGTAATACCGCGACCGATCACAACAACTTCTGCACCATTAAGTGGAATTGCATAATGGCTGAGAAGTTCAATGATCGCTCGTGGAGTACAAGGCAGTGGTGCCTCATAACCAGCAACAAGTCGACCAAGATTAATTGGGTGAAGACCATCCGCATCTTTCGCTGGATCAATCGCCTCAAGAATTTCTTGAGTATTAATCCCCCGTGGCATAGGAAGCTGAACGATATATCCAGTGCACTCAGATGCCGCGTTGAGATCTTTCACTGCGGCCAACACATCACTCTGAGTGGCACTGGCTGGAAGATCTATTCGAATAGATGCGATTCCAACTTCTTTACAATCGCGATGTTTGCCGCCAACATAAGAGTGCGAGCCGGGATCATCGCCCACCAAAATGGTTCCAAGGCCAGGAACTTTTCCTGCACTTTTAAGTCGAGTGGTTCGTTGCGCTAAATCTTTCTTGACCGAGGCGGCTAGGGCTTTACCATCAAGAATCTGCGCACTCATATCTATATTCTAACCGCTCAGGCGTGTGAGAAATGTCGTGTACCAGTGAAGAACATCGCCACACCAGCAGCTTGAGCGGCGGCAATAATCTCTTCATCTCGAATACTTCCACCCGGTGCAACCACGGCGATGACGCCAGCGCGAAGCAGAATTTCTAGTCCATCTGCAAAGGGGAAGAAGGCATCACTTGCCGCCACAGTGCCAACTACTCGATCACCAGCTCGATCAACTGCAAGTTTGGCGCTATCTACTCGATTAACTTGCCCCATTCCAATTCCAATCGACGCACCATTTTTTGCGAGAAGAATTGCATTACTTTTTACTGCGCGAACGCTACGCCAAGCAAATTCAAGATCTGCTAATACATCAGGGGCAATAGTTTCTCCTGAGACTTGTTTCCAACCATCAGTGCTATCTCCTGGTGCGTTGATCAGGTCAGTCTCTTGCAGTAAAGCTCCCCCAGAGACGGGACGAAGTTCAACCTTGCTCAGGTGAGTTGCGGTACACGTCAATATTCGTATCGACGGCTTTTTTGATAGCACCTCTATCGCGCCATCGTCATACCCAGGTGCAATGACAACTTCAGTAAAAATCTCCGCAAGAGCGTGAGCCATCTCAAGTGTTACTTTTCTATTTGCTGCAACTACTCCACCGAAGGCAGATACTGGGTCGCAGAGATGAGCTGCTTGATAAGCTTGCGAAATACTCTCCCCTACTGCAATTCCACATGGGTTAGCGTGTTTGATAATCGCTACACAAGGAGCGCTGTGATCAAGGGCTGCTCGCCAAGCAGCATCTGCATCTGTGAAGTTGTTAAAGGACATCTCTTTGCCGTGGTGTTGCACTGCACCAACAATTCCACCTGATGAGTTTTTGTAGATTGCTGCCTGTTGGTGCGGATTCTCGCCATAGCGCAGCGAACTTTCTTTTCTGTAAATCTGGCCAAACCAATCAGGAATGCCTTGCGCTGAGCCGAGCCAGGTAGCAATGGCAAGGTCGTACTCTGCTGTCACTCTAAAAACTTCTAGCGCAAGCTCTCGTCGTTCTTCACCGCTAAATCCACCGCTAGCCAAAGCGTTAACGACCAATGGATACTGCTGTGGACTACTAATTACTGCCACGCTTCCGTGATTTTTACCAGCACCCCGTAACATCGATGGACCACCGATATCAATCTGTTCTATACATTGCTCAAAGGTGGCACCCGATGCAATTGTTTGCGCGAATGGATATAAGTTGATGATGACAAGGTCAAAGGGTGCTATGTCAAGATCAGCAATCGCTTTGAGATGATCAGGATTGTTCTGATCCGCCAAAATCCCTGAATGAATACGGGGGTGAAGAGTTTTAACACGACCACCCATGATTTCAGGGAACCCGGTATAGGCGCTGACATCGGTGACAGCGATTCCAGCATCTCGCAACGTTGCAGCCGTTGATCCCGTCGAAAGAATCTCCACCTGCGCTTTCTGCAACGCATGACCTAGCTCGACTAGACCGGTCTTGTCATAGACGCTTACCAGTGCGCGCTTGATGATCTTTTTCGTCATGACCTGCCAATTTCTTTCATCGATAACAATGTGCCGATCGTGGCAACAATGAGAGATCTCTCGAGAATCTTAATACGCTCATGGAGAGATTCTTCGCTTTCACCCTCAGTGATATCAAGGCTCTGCTGAGTAATAATCTCACCTGTATCAACGCCTGCATCGACCCAATGAATAGTGGTACCGGTTCGGCTGGCGCCGGATTCAAGAGCATCACGAACTGCATGTGCGCCTGGAAATAGCGGAAGAAGAGAGGGGTGGCTATTAATAATTGGAAAATGTGAGGTGATGGAGCTATCGAGAATGCGCATGAAGCCGGCGCTCACAATCAAATCCGCGTTCAGAGATGTGAGCAGAGTGAATAGATCTCTATTCCACTGCTGCCTATCAGCGACCATGGGATGTAGATGTACTGGCACGTGATGGCTTTGGGCTCGAAGAATGACCGGCGCATCAGTGCGATCACAAATCAAAGCAGCTACTGTGCAATTCAATGTTTTATTCTCAATCGCATCAAATATCGCTTGCGCTAAAGTGCCAGAACCTGAGGCGAGAATAACGATGCTCTTCATCGATTGAATATTCTCAGACGGGGTATGAAATTAAAGGCGGTGAGTCCAATCAGTAATTCGAGTCCGACTGCGAGTTGAAATTTCCAGATCGAGACTCCGACTGCCCCCATGGCGGATGTGATCAATGAACCACTTGCAAAGTAGCCCAGTAAGCCCAACATAATAATGACTAGAAGGATGCTCTGCCACGCAATCTTCTCTGGCAGCGATAGCGTCCAGTAACCCAAGAGAGCTCCGATTGCAATGATGAATAGTGAAAAGAGAAGAGCGAAGGCATTGGATTGCACTGGAAGTGCTGCAAGGAGCGGCAGGGCAGGAATTTGACCAATCTCTTGCGTCAATGGTGAGAGTTGGGTATCTGCGCCCACTGCAAAACCAGCACCGCTGATATATGAGAGCGCTGCAATAGCCGCATTCGGAAGATAGACGATATTAAGAATGAGAAGCAGAATCGAACCGAAAATTCCAGGTGCAAGGACAGTAGTAATCAGTACGCCTTGATCAAAGTTCCTGAAGAAAGAAATGACAAAGATTGCAAAACCCAATGCGAGCAAGAGTGCAACTACACGAAAAGCAAAAATAACAGGAAGGGAAAAATTCACACCTCGCCCAATGAGGTGGGTACTAGCAAAAGCAATCAAGAATGCAAAGATGGCAGCAAGTGGCCAGACGGGGCGCACTCCATCTGAGCCAGAGAAAAATGCAATAAGAAATGCCACAATTGCATAGAAGAGTGAGAAAAATAGCCGCGCACCTGTGAGATTTGAGTAATCTCCATCGAGTTTTATCACTGCGCGCTTAAATCCGCTGCGAAGTGCTAGCGCTGGAAAGATCAAGGCACCCAGAGGAAGGTATGTCAGGCTGCCTGCAACGCCAGATGGTGAAAGAGATAAGTCAAAGTGCACATGGTGGGCAGCGAGCCAGATCCACATTGCGGCGCGAATCGGATCAGATGTCGTACCGGTTGTACTGCCAGCTGTTGCCCATGCAATGAGAGTGATAAATGCAAGAGGTAAAAGCAGAATCCCGGCGCTACGAAGTGCTTGTGCAAAGGTGACCGCAAGGACACGTTGCACCATGAGAGATCAGCGCCCGAGAATGGCGCGCATAAAGCGCGCAGTTTCACTAGGAGTTTGTCCGACCTTTACACCTGCGGCTTCGAGAGCACCTTTCTTCGCCACTGCAGTTCCAGAAGATCCCGAAACAATCGCACCAGCATGGCCCATGGTCTTTCCTTCGGGAGCTGTAAAGCCTGCAACATAACCAACAACTGGCTTTGTTACATACTCAGCAATAAATGCTGCTGCACGCTCTTCTGCATCTCCCCCAATTTCACCAATCATTACGATTGCTGTGGTCTCAGGATCATCTTGGAATGCACGGAGGCAATCAATGTGTGTTGTACCAATAACAGGATCGCCACCGATTCCTACAGCGGTACTAAATCCGATATCACGGAGTTCATACATCATCTGATAGGTCAGCGTTCCCGACTTTGAGACCAGTCCGATCGGTCCGGCCTGTGTGATATTTGCAGGAATAATTCCAACATTTGATTTACCAGGGCTAATTAATCCAGGGCAGTTAGGTCCAATAATCTGTGTGGATCCCTTATCTTTTGCGTACGTGTAGAAAAATGCTGAGTCATGTACTGGGATTCCTTCAGTGATCACGACTACAAGTGGCATTGCAGCATCAACTGCATCAATGACGGCAGCCTTCGCAAACTTAGGTGGAACAAAGACCACTGATGTATTGGCACCTGTCGCTGCCATCGCTTCGGCAACTGTATTAAATACGGGCAACTGGTGGCCATCGATATCCACGATCTGTCCACCTTTACCAGGTGTTACTCCACCAACAACTGCGGTGCCAGAGGCCAACATGCGACGTGTGTGCTTTGTACCTTCAGAGCCAGTCATGCCCTGAACAATGACCTTACTTGCGCTATTGATAAAGATTGCCATTTACTTCGCCGCCAATTCTGCAGCGCGTGATGCTGCACCATCCATTGTGTCGAGCTGCTCTACCAATGGGTGGTTGGCGGCATTAAGAATTGCACGTCCCTCTTCCACGTTATTTCCATCAAGTCGTACAACAATTGGTTTAGTTGCAGCTACGCCGAGTGTTGCAAGGGCGGCAACGATTCCGTTGGCAACAGCATCACATGCTGTGATTCCACCAAAAACATTAACAAAGACGCTCTTCACATCTTTATCGCCCAAAATAATGGATAGTCCGTCGGCCATTACCTGTGCTGATGCTCCGCCTCCGATATCAAGGAAGTTGGCAGGGCGCATTCCGCCGAATTTTTCACCGGCGTAAGCGACAACATCGAGTGTGCTCATCACAAGACCAGCGCCGTTTCCAATGATTCCTACCTGGCCTTCAAGCTTTACGTAATTCAGCCCTTTCTCTTTTGCCAGGGCTTCCAAAGGATTAGTTGCGCTGTGGTCAACTAGAGCTTCATGGCTCGGTTGCCGGAACTCAGCGTTTTCATCAAGAGTGACTTTTCCATCGAGTGCGATAATTTTTCCATCGCTTGTCTTTACAAGTGGATTAACTTCAACAAGGGTTGCATCTTCAGCTGCGAATGCTTTCCAGAGAGTGACAAGAACATCTGCTACTTGATCTGCAACATCTGCTGGAAATGCTGCTTGGGCGATAATTTCCTTTGCCTGAGCAGCTGAGATTCCATCCACAGCAGAGACTGGCACCTTTGCTAGCTTCTCTGGTGCAGTCTTTGCAACTTCTTCAATATCCATTCCGCCTGCAACAGATGCCATCACTAGAAATGTGCGATTTGATCGATCGAGCAAGATCGCTAAGTAATACTCTGCTTCGATTGGCGCAGCTTGGGCAATCATCACCTGATGAACGATGTGACCCTTAATATCCATCCCAAGAATTGCTGCTGCTTTCTCGCGTGCATCCTCAGCGTTTTCAGCAAGTTTTACGCCACCAGCTTTTCCGCGACCGCCCACTTTTACTTGAGCTTTTACAACTACGCGTCCGCCCATCTTTGATGCAGCGGCAAAGGCTTCATCTGCGGTGGTCGCTACTGCGCCTGGAAGTACAGGAACTCCATGTTTTTCAAACAAGTCACGGGCTTGATATTCAAAGAGATCCACGAGATCGCTCCTTTATTGATGGGCACATTCTTGAAGTGCGCCGGGCGGCGCGTGCGTCTTTCACTGTGCCCATCTTAGAGCCCGTGTTAGAGCTTCTCGACCGGCGCGTAACGTAAAAGAAGGCGCTTTTGGCCGTAATCTCCAAAATCAATCGTCGCCTCTGACTTATCTCCTTCACCAGCAACTGCAACGACTGTGCCGAGGCCAAATGTGTCATGTGACACACGTTCACCAACAGTTAAGACCATCGCGCTGCTCTTCTTTCCAGTTGCACGCGGTGGTGGTGCAGATGCTGTGCGCGCGGTGCGAAGTGAAGTCGAAGGAGTGAATGAACTGCCCCCTTCGTTTCGCCATTCGATCACATCGGATGGAATCTCATCGAGAAAACGTGAAGGCGGATTGTAATTCGGTGCACCCCATGACGATCGATATTCAGCGCGAGAAAGATAGAGGCGCTGTTGGGCACGAGTAAGACCAACATATGCCAGACGACGTTCTTCTTCTATCTCATCTTTATCGTCAAAGGTTCGCGAATGTGGAAATATTCCATCTT
>JBIIRQ010000020.1:0-8692 GCA_044341445.1 Candidatus Planktophila sp. | reverse complement strand
AACGAGGAGACGAAAAATAATCCGCAGCTTTAGATTCTCTCCTTTACCGAGATTATCTACCGTTCTTATCTACGCTTTTTTTATCGGAGCATTTCTCTCTCCATTGCAATACGTTGCCATCGCACCTGGAACACCGCAGGGAATCTTTCCTGAAATCGTAAAGGTAAATTCAAAGGGTGAGGCAGATGCATTTCCTATCGATGGCCAGTTCTATCTTTTAACGATACGTGTGACCTCACCAGGTTCATACCTTTCAGGTGTCGAAGGGCTCTATCGCTGGGCACGCACTGATCAAGTGCTTCTGCCAAGCAGCGTTATCTACCCACCAGGAATCACATCTGAGGAAGAAGAGAAGCTCTCCAAAGAAGAGATGAAAGGATCGCAGGATTTTGCGCGGTCGGTAGCGCTGGGTTATCTCGTAAAGAATTATCCAAATGGTGGCTATGAAAAGTTAACTCCAAAAGATCTTTCGATTGATGTCGAAAAAGTTGGTGGGCCAAGTGGAGGAATGATCTTCACACTCGCCATCATTGAATTGTTAACGAAAGAGAATTTACTTAATGGCCGTACGGTGGCTGGAACGGGAACGATCGCCGAAGATGGAACCATCGGTCCGATCGGAGGCATCGAGGAGAAGCTCGTCGCCGCCAAAAGGGCGGGCGTTGACCTCTTCCTAGCCCCTAAGGAGAACTGTTCAGAACTTTCTTCTATACCTGAGGGCATCACAGTGGCTGCGGTGGGGACTATTGATGAGGCTGTGGCAGCGCTGAGTTCGAAGAGACCGAAGGGTTGCGATAGTTTAGGCGCATGAATCAACTGCGCAAACCCCTGAATATCACCCTCGGTGTCATTGTTCTTCTTGGAGCGATCATCGTCTCTTCAAGCGGATTTTATATCGATTGGCTCTGGTTTAAATCTGTTGACTTCACAGAAGTCTGGAGCACAATTCTGATCACAAAGATTGTCCTCTTTGTGGTCGTTGGTGTAATTACCTCACTCTTTATCACTGCAAATATTTATATTGCGTACAAGAAGCGCCCACTCTATGTACCGCTATCAATTGAAGCCGATAATCTCGAGCGTTATCGCGCGCAGCTCGAACCAATTCGCAAATGGGTATTGCTAGGTATTGCAGCAGTTCTTATCTACTTTGGTGGAACATCCGGATCAGTATTTTGGTCGACCTGGCTCCAATTTAGAAATTCAACGCCATTCGGTGCAACTGACCCACAATTTGGCCTTGATATTTCCTTCTTTGCATTTAAGTTACCAATGTATCAAGCGCTCATTGGTTGGGGAATCTCTCTGACTGTTATTTCAACTCTTGCTGCAGGGGCAGTCCATTATCTCTACGGCGGAATTCGCCCACAGGCACAGACAGAGCGCACCACTACGGCAGCGCGAATTCAGATCTCAGTCCTTCTCGGATTCTTTGTTCTTCTTAAGGCAGCTGCTTACTGGTATGACCGTTACGCCTTGGCTTTGAAAGAGAATGCACTCATCACGGGTATGACATACAGCGATGTCAACGCGCTATTGCCAGCTAAGGCAATTCTGGCTGCGATCGCAGTTGTTTGTGCAATTCTTTTCTTTGCAAGCATTTTTACGCGCTCCTGGCTTCTTCCAACAGCGGGAACCGCACTTCTCGTCATCTCATCAGTGTTGATCGCAGGTGTATACCCTGCAGCAATTCAACAATTTACTGTTAAGCCATCTGAGTCATCTAAAGAAGCGCCATATATTCAGCGCAATATCGATGCCACTCGTGTGGCTTATGGCATCAGTAATGTTGACGTACAGAATTATGATGCGACGCTCACCACTAATGCCGGCCAGCTAGCAGATGATGCGGCGACGATCGCCAACATCCGCCTCATGGATCCAAACGTTTTATCTGCAACATTCCGCCAGCTTCAGCAGCTCAAGCCTTACTACGCATTCCCTGAATCCCTTGACGTTGATAGATATAAAGTCAATGGAGTTTCTCGCGACACAATCGTTGCAGTCCGCGAACTCAGCATTGCAGGTAATCCAAATCGTAACTGGATTAACGATCACCTTGTCTACACCCACGGTTTTGGATTTGTGGCAGCCTTTGGTAACTCACGCGATGCCGATGGAAAGCCAACATTTGCAGTGGGCGATCTACCTTCGACAAAGGGACTAGGCGAGTTTGAGCCACGCATTTACTTCGGCGAGAACACCCCTGATTACTCAATCATTGGTGGCGTAAAGACTGATTCACCTGTTGAGTTCGATTACCCAGATGATTCATCTGCAAATGGCCAGAGGAACTACACCTACACAGGTAAGGGTGGCGTTCCTGTTGGAAACCTCTTTAATAAGTTGCTCTTTGCAATTAAATATCAAGAACAGCGCATCTTGCTCTCAAACCTGATCAATAAGGATTCAAAGATCATCTTTGATCGTAATCCGCGCGATCGCGTTGCAAAGGTTGCCCCTTGGTTAACCCTTGATGGAGATCCATATCCAGCAATTGTTGATGGACGCATTCAGTGGATCATTGATGGCTACACAACAAGTTCTAGTTATCCATATTCACAGACAACTGCGCTTGCTTCAGCCACTACCGATGCACTTACAGTTAACTCAACATCTGTAACGGCGCAAGCGAATCGAAACCTGAATTACATTCGAAACTCAGTGAAGGCGACAGTCGATGCTTACGACGGCACAGTCACCTTGTATCAGTGGGATGAGAAAGATCCAGTCCTTGCTACATGGATGAAGGTCTTCCCTGGCAGCATCACTCCTAAGAGTGAAATGTCTGCCGAGCTTCTGAGCCACATTCGCTATCCAGCAGATATGTTTAGAGTTCAACGCGATGTATTGAGCTCGTATCACGTACAGACTGCCGGAGCTTTCTACGGCGGACAGGACTTCTGGCGCGTTCCTCGTGACCCATCAACATTCGGTGGCAACGCAAATGCACAGCCTCCGTACTACATGACCGTACAAATGCCCGGATCAAATACACCAACATTTTCACTGACCACACCATTTGTACCTCGCGGTGGCCGTGAAAACTTGTCAGCCTTTGTTGTTGCAAATTCTGATGCCGGTCCAAATTACGGAAAAATAACTGTCCTGCAATTGCCACGTAGTACAAACGTTGCCGGACCATCACAGGTAGCATCAAACTTTGAAGCTAAACCTGAAGTTGCTAATTCACTCTCGCTCTTGCGACAAGGTGGATCAGATGTGGTTCTAGGAAGCTTGCTGACACTTCCAGTAGGTGGCGGACTTCTCTATGTACAACCGGTTTATGTACGCGCGACTTCTAATGCTGCTGCATACCCACTCTTGCAGAAAGTTCTTGTCTCATTCGGAGATCAAATTGGTTTCGATGACACTCTTAAGGGTGCCCTTGATCAAGTCTTCGGTGGAAACTCAGGAACTCAATCAGGTGGTGGCGATGTAGATTCCGGTGGTTCGTCATCTGATGTATCAAGTGCAATAGCAAGCGCTATCGCTGCATATAAAGATGGTTTAGCTGCATTGGCAAAGGGAGATTTCGCTGCATACGATCGTGCGCAGAAGAGATTGAAATCAGCCCTCGATTCAGCAGCAAATGCGGAGAAGTAAAAGTACTTTCTTCTCAATTTGGTAGATGACCTCGCGGCGATTAGGATTGTCCTACCGACGCGGGGTGGAGCAGCTCGGTAGCTCGCTGGGCTCATAACCCAGAGGTCGTAGGTTCAAATCCTGCCCCCGCTACCAAGAATCACAGGTAGTTTCAGTTGAAAGAGATAGCGCCGAAAGGCGCTTTCTTTATGCCCTTTTGAGCTTACATAAAATAAATCATGAGGAAGGTAGTGAAACGGAAAAAAACTACTTCAATGCTTGTTTTTCGATACCGATAATCTCTGAGATAATCGAATTGTGATCAAGCATTTACGTCCGCTGATAACTCTACTGCTGGGGCTTTCGCTGATGGGGATATCTCATACCAGTGCTTCGGTTGCCGACGAGCCCGTGCCTCAATTGATTTTTTCAGGAATTGTGGATTGTCCAGCGAGTAATCCAGTCCGAGAAATAGTGGCAGTAGCAGGTCTCGGAAAGACTACACTCGAGACACAGTGTTGGGTTTTGGAAGTATTTCAAGCGCGTACTGAGTTTAATTCGATGATTTCAAGAGCGGCTGATGAGTTAAGCCCTAAACAATTCCAAAAACTTTCAGATGTATACAATAATGCTTTTGCTCAAGCTAAAATGTACCTTGCATATTCTAAGTTTACAGTTTATTCGAAATGTATTCCGTGGACATTCAACACAAAAAATAAGGCATATTCAGGCCAGTCGTGTATCTATAACAATAATTTAGCAAAAAATGCGCAATATCTTGCAGATTCTGAATTGGCTAATAAACTTTTCGAAAACGCTTGGACAACCGCTGTTACCTTAGGCAGCCAAACCGCAAGTCTTACTTGTATTGAATGGAAAATGCCGTACGAGAGTCCGTGGTTCGATGGAGGCAATACCTGCTTCTACCCTGAAAAATCTAGAAAACGAATGAAGACAACCTTAGGCGATGCTATTCAGAAAGTATTTTCCAATGAGATTGAGCAGGACGTTGTACAGGACGTTGCATTCTGGTATGTGAATGAATTACCTTCCAACTCTTCAGACAATCTAGTTAAGCTTAGATTCTTTCCCAACCTAAAGTGGTTAGATGTGCAAGTTTCCACGGTATCCACTGAAACTTGTCGAATAGATCGAGTTAATTCTCTGCTGAGAGTTCTGAAGAAAGGAAACTGTGATTTGTCTGTTAAATTGCAGAACGAGGACGACGAATCATTTTCCTTTAATTTAACGATAAATTTCAAGTAGTTTTGTCGAGTTCACATACTTTAGTTGTGTTTTTTCGGCTGCTACATGTACATGGCCAATTTTCAGTAGGGATTCATTCAATTAATGGAATACGTGGATTGTAAGAAACTCGAACCCAAATGCTAGCGACTAAGGCTTAGTCGACATCCAGTAAACACTTCCTCCGTCCCTCTCCAAGATTCCGTACTCAATCATGTATCGGCGAATTGCTGCGGTGTCGTCGTGGAAGTTGGCGATGATTGCGTTGAGTTCTTTTTCGGGGTACTTGGTGTCAGGGGATAGCTTGCTCGCTATGAACTTTAAGACAGCGATCTTTTTGGTAGCTTTGGCAGGAATGTTTATCAATGTGCCATCAGCGCGGAAGAACTGGTCAATCTGCTCGCTCATAGGAGTAAGCATAAAGGACTGACTAAAAGTTAACGTATACGCAGCGAGTTGGTCACTACAAGGAGTGAGCTCGCAGCCATTGCAGCCGCTGCATACATTGGTGTTAGCGCTCCGGCGATTGCAATTGGAATACCAATTACATTATAGGCAAAGGCCCAGCCAAGATTGATTTTGATAACCTTCAGCGTTTTTGTGGCAAGCGCAAGTGAACTAACAACACCCATTAAATCCTTACCCATCAAAGTGATATCGGCGCTACCGATTGCTGAATCAGTACCTGTTCCCATGGCAATACTTAAATCAGCAGCAGCCAAAGCTGCAGCATCATTGATTCCATCTCCGACCATCAGGACTGTCTTTGAGTCTTTCTTGAAGTCTTCGACAACGCGTAACTTGCGGTCAGGCAAGGTATTTGCAATAACGTTACTTGCAGCGATACCAACGAGAGAGGCGATGTGACGGGCGCTCTCTTGATTATCTCCAGTGACTAACCACGGAGTGATTCCACGTGCATTTAACGCGGTGATTGTGGCTTGAGCATCAGCTTTAACTTCATCGGATGTTGTAAAGAGAGCGAGTGCAACTCCATCCCATGCGAGAACAGAAACACTCTCTCCGCGACTACGCGCCTTTTCAATGCCATCAGCAATCTGAGAATCAAATGGAATAGAGCTATGTGCAATCGCCTCAGGAGTTCCGATAAGAACAAGTGGGGAGTATTGCCCGCACTCCACACGTCCGCCGACTCCCGAACCAGGAGTCTGAATGAAATCAGTGAGTGGCAAAATCCTTGCACCCCTTGATAACGAGTGAGATGCAATCGCCTTTGCAATCGGGTGATCATTGGCATTTTCTAAAGTGAGGGCGGTGGAGAGAATCATCTGCTCATTGATGATTGCAGAGAGCTCTTGGC
Organism: Candidatus Planktophila sp.; assembly: GCA_044341445.1. Lineage (GTDB taxonomy): Bacteria > Actinomycetota > Actinomycetes > Nanopelagicales > Nanopelagicaceae > Planktophila. Next base: position 2,541 of record JBIIRQ010000020.1, on the reverse strand, counting down.
CAAGTACTTTTTGCGCAGAAACTGGAATAAGGACATCTCCCACTTTCATTACACCCGTTGTGAGAGTTCCAGTCTTATCAAAGATGGCGACATCAACTGTGCGTGCAAGTTCTAGAACATGTGGCTTACGCAGAACTATTCCACGGGAGGCACCGCGTCCCGATGCGACAACGAGAGCAACCGGAGTTGCTAGGCCAAGTGCGCAGGGACAAGCGATGACAAGGACTGTGATTGCCACCGATATAGAAGTTGATAGTGAGCGTCCATCGCCACCATTGAGGGCTGCATCGAGGTAGTAATACCAGAGAAAGAATGTGCCGATTGAAACAAGTGTGACAATTGGAACGAATACGGCAGAGATGCGATCGGCTAAGCGCTGAATGGGAGCCTTGGCACTTTGTGCTTCAACAACCATTGCAGTAATTCGCGCAAGCTCGGTATCGCTACCGATGCGAGTGGCCTTCACAATGATGCGGCCGTTGTTATTCATTGAGGCACCGATAACGCGCGAACCTGGTGACACATCTATCGGAACTGATTCACCTGTGAGCATGGAGTTATCAACGGATGAGTTGCCTGAGATAACAACGCCATCGGTGGCGATGCGAGCACCTGGTTTAACAACAAATTCATCACCTAGGACCAAATGTTCAATAGGAATGAGAACTTCGAGTCCGTTTCGCAAGACAGTCACTTCTTTAGCGTGAAGTGAGAGTAGTGATGTGAGAGCGCTACTGGCACGGTGTTTCGCGCGAGATTCCAAGAAGCGTCCCAAGATAACAAATATCAATACTCCGGCTGCAACCTCGGTATACACATCACCGTCACCTGTTGCATTTGCGTAGATCGACCATGTGAAAGCGGTGATTGACCCCAAAGAAATCAAGGTATCCATTGTTGGATGCGTAATATTTCGAATAGCGGCACGATGGATAGGCCAGGCGACAAATAAAATTAGTGGAGTGGTGAGAGCGATAGCTACCCACGCCGTCGGTGAATACAGTGGGTGTGGAAGTGAGATCAGATCAAGAAGATCGTGCACCTGCATATCAATCCACATATGCCAATCCATCACCATTGAGATAGCGATGGCAGGAACACCGAAGAGAATCGCCCAGATTAGCGCGCGCGTGGATTTTCTATTAGCCAGTGCGGGACCTTTGCTATCTGCCATCAGAGTCGCCCCGTAGCCGGCAGATTTAATCTTCGAAATAATGACATCTGTCAGTAGCTCTTCCGGTGCAAGTACGTGCACGGTTTCGCTTGCAAAATTAACGGATGCACGAACTCCCGTGAGTGTATTAAGTGCTCGTTCAACTGATGCCACACAGGAAGAGCAGGTCATACCTGTAACTGAGTAAGTTGTGGCAACAAGAGTTGCCTTATCTAAATCAATTGCAATATCAGGTTCGCGATGGCGCATGAGATCGATCGAAATATCTTCAGCCATTGTTACTTCCCTTTATATTGAGAGCAGAAAGTACCTGGCTATGAATTGTTGAATTAGTTGAGATTGCATTGGGGCCAAATGGTCCATCAACTCCATCTAGAGATGTGAATCGTCCACCTGCCTCAGTAACGATGAGATCAAGGGCTGCCATATCCCAGAGCGCCAGCGATGGTTCGATAGCAACATCGACCGATCCTTCAGCAACGAGCATGTGTGACCAAAAATCTCCTAAACCGCGCGTTCTCCATGCACCATCGAGGAGATTCTCAAAAGCTGCACGTCGATCGCCCCAACCTTTGAAATCTGAATACGCGATCGAAGCATCTGCAAGTGATGCAACTGCAGATACACGAAGAGAACGTGGAGTCGCGCCGTTCTCTGATACATAGGCACCACCGCCACGAGTGGCATACCAGCGACGATACAAGGCTGGTGATGAGACAACGCTGGTGACAACTTGGCCCCCAGCAACGAGTGCAATCAGAGTTGCCCACGTTGGAACACCGCGGAGAAAATTCTTTGTTCCATCGATCGGATCGATGACCCAATAACGATTGGGATCATCCTGAGTGAGTTTTGTTCCACCAAACTCTTCACCAACTACTGTGTCAGCAGGATAGGTTGCGCTAATTGAATGTCGAATCGCTTGTTCAACGGCACGATCGGCATCAGTAACTGGAGTGTTGTCGGGTTTTGTTGTGATCTGAAGATCCAGTGCGCGATAACGCGAGAGTGAAATGGCATCTGCTTGATCTGCCAGCGAGAGCGCAAAGGTAAGTTCGGCTGCAAAGTTGGATGAATTTCCACTCAGAGTATTTGCTCTCCCGCTCATAGCCCGATTCTATCTTCGCGCTCTGATTACTCGCTCAGCGTAGGGTTTTTATCTTTGAGTTCTAGTAGTGACCTCAGACTCGTTACGCGTATGAGGCGCTCTTGGTCGATCACACCATCAGGTGCGATCCATTCATTGAGGCGACAACTTGGTTCATAGTGAGTGCAGTGAGGCAGGCACCCTTGGGTGACCTCAGCGATTTCCGGAAAGGCGGCGATGATGCGATTGGAGTCAAGGTGAGCCAATCCAAATGCACGGA
>JBIIRQ010000054.1:0-5836 GCA_044341445.1 Candidatus Planktophila sp. | reverse complement strand
TGTGACTCGACCATTAATGTCGATATGAGCTGAGATCCCGATTGTGGAAACGCTCACTATCTCCCGAGCGTTTTCCATAGCCCGAATTCTGGTGATGTTGAGCTGCTGCGCACTCTCTGCAGTACCGGCAAATGTCGCACTATTTGTCTGAACAACGAGGGCGTCGGAATCCTGAGCCGCTTTTCTCACCAGAGAATCAGAGAGGAGCTCAAAGCAGATAACTGGAGCAAGAGTAACTCCCCCAATCACATGGTTATCAATTCTCTTTCCTGCAGAAAAATCAGATACACCATCGACAAATGGTGACACTAAGCGAGCGATACTTCTTAGTGGGATGTATTCACCGAATGGGGTGAGGTACTGCTTTGAGTAGAGTGAAACCACTTCCCCACTTTGGCCATACATCACCGATATGTTTTCAAGATCGCCGGATACTCTGCTGACAGCGCCTGCAATAAGCGGTGCACTGATTTCTGCCGTCAAAGACCGAATAGACTCAGAGACTTCCTCGTCTGCAAAAGGATCAACATCGATTGCATTCTCCGGCCAGATAATCACATCTGGAGAAGTTGTCACGAGATCCTTCGTGGTCTCTACGTGAAGGTTAAAGACCGCCTTGGCGCGATCGTTGAAACCCAGACCTACTGACGGTGTATTGCCTTGCACTGCTGCGTAAGAGATTTTCCCGTTGGCAACAGCGGTATGAGATATCAATAGCGGAGAGATGGTGAGAACAAGTGCAAACATTGCTCTGCGAAAGTTCAGCTTGGCCATAAGTAGTGCGATAAAGAGAACCCATGCTGAGAGCAAGGTTGTTCCGCCAAGCGAAACGATTGAAAGGTAAGGCGCATCTGCTTGCGAAAAAGCTATGCGCATCCAAGAAAAACCAGCGAAGGGAAAACGCGAACGTAATTCTTCGATCAAGAGAATGGCCGGGATAAAGATGAATATGTTTGATGTGAACTTTCGAAGAGATGCCAGAGGAAGGTAATAAAGTCCATGGAGCAGCGCCAGGAATGCCAACGGCAGGAATCCCACGTACTTTCCCGCCCACATCAAAGTTACCGCGCTACTGATGAAGGCAAAGAGAAAGACTCTTAAGTAGAGGCGCGGACTGTGTTCATCCTTAACCAACGTTCGCAAGAGAAGTGCATAGGCAATGGGTGCGGCAAACCAAAGGCCGAGTGGCTCAAAGGATGCGGCGAAAAGAAGCGCCGCGGTCAGGATTACCACTTGAGAGCTGAGATCAATCGATCGACGCTGGCGCCAAGGGAGTACTTCTCCTTGATCTGATAGATTTTTGAAAGATCCGCGGGAGGCTGAGGCATGCCAAGTTCTATCTCAGGCAACGGTACATCGCGAGCACAGTTCACAACTTTTGGTGCAATCGCCAGGTAATCCATTCCGGCAACGATCTTTCGAGCGAGAGCGGCAGGAAGGCGTTCATCTCCATTCTGTGCAGCATCGATTGCATCATCAATCGATGCGAAGTGGGACGAAATCAGTGCCGCACCTTTCTCGCCAATCCCCTTTACTCCAGGAAGGCCATCGGATGCATCGCCACGGAAGGTTGCAAACATTGCGTAGCGATCGCCCGGAATTGAATACTTCTGGGTGATGAAATTCAGATCTACTAAATCATGGGCTGAAATACCTTTTGCAAGGTAGGCAACTTTGATGTCCCGTTTGTCATCCACTAACTGAAAAAGGTCTCTATCTCCGGTAACGATACGTGTGGGCCCTGGCTGGGTATGAGCATAAGTTGCCATGACATCATCTGCTTCGTAATCATCAACGCCAACCATCGGAATTCCGAATTCATCTAAAAGATCAAGTAGGATCGGTATCTGTGGGGTCAGAGTGTCGGGCTCAGCCTCTTCGTCACTCTCTTCGTCCTCTAAACGATTAGCTTTATATGCCGGAAATAGTTCAACTCTCCACGATGGACGCCAATCTCCATCGAGACAGACAACCATTCGATCAGGGTTGTATGCCGAAATTAATCGGGCGCTCATATCTAAGAAACCGCGAATCGCATTGACAGGTGTTCCGTCGTCAGCAGTGAGGGTATCGGGCATGCCGTAGTACGCGCGATACCAGAGTGATCCACTGTCAAGAAGCATCAGAGTCATAGATCCTCCAACATATAGGAAATCACGCCACGATCCAAGCGAGCGATTGCCTCTCGACTGGCTTTACGAAGGGTAGGGCTCGCTCCAGCAATCTGTGTCAAGAGATCGATGATCTGTTTTGTTGATCGTACAAAGTCACCGACAGACATGTCGCTACCCTTAAGAACACTCTGTAATGAATTACCTTGCGCCCACTTGTAGGAGATAAAGGCGAAGCCAAAATCTGGCTCACGTTGAGTTTTCACACCAAAGCGCTCTTCGATCTCTTCCAACTCGCTCCAAATTGAGACCATAGAAACAAGGGCCTGAGCCACGTTATTGTGCGGCATCTTTGGGGCATAGTTTTCAACTGTTCGGGATTGAAAAATTACCGCAGAAGAAACTGCAACGAGTTCCTGCGGCGAGAGAGAATCAAGCACTCCCCTACGGATGGCTTCGGTGAGAAGAAGATCTGATTCGGCATAAATCTTTGCAAGAATCTTTCCTTGCTCAAGAGTTTTCTCCCCCTCTATATAATTCAAATGTGTCAGTACGTCGCAGATACGATCGAATGTTTTCGCAATCACGTGAGTGCGGTTCTCAACTCGAGCGCGCAATCCATCAGATTCACGGCGAACACGTTCGGCTCTCTCAGCTATCCGCGCATGGGACTCACGGTCATTACATGCGTGACAAGGGTGAGAGCGCAGCCCTTTTCTTAAACCCTCAATCTCCGACTCGAGATAGCGCCTCTGTTTCTGATCAATAGTCCGGCGGGCATCTCGTTTAGAGAGCAGCCGTTCAATCTCTTTGATATCACTTCTCATTCGCGCGTACTCTGCAAAATCACCTAGGTGACAGTTCACATCCTGCATCAACTCAGCCACAGCCAAATCGTTCTTCTTGATCAGACGAACAAGTCCCACTACCGCTCTATCAGCCTGAAACTGGGCAAAAGATGATTCCAAACTTCCTCTTGCTCGATCACGACCAAAACGATTGATTAAATTGATCGCCATGTTGTAAGTCGGAGCAAATGACGAGCGAAGTGGATATGTTCTAGTTGAGGCAAGACCCGCCACCATTGCACTATCAATAGTGGGTGACCACTGGACAATCGCATTTCCCTCTATATCAATTCCGCGTCTACCAGCACGACCTGTGAGTTGGGTGTACTCCCCCGGTGTGATTGGAACGTGTGCTTCGCCATTCCATTTAGTGAGTTTCTCTAAGATCACTGTCTTTGCTGGCATGTTGATTCCAAGTGCCAGCGTTTCAGTGGCGAAGACCGCTTTGACTAAACCCCGCTTGAAAAGATCTTCGACCGTCTCCTTAAAGCTAGGTAAAAGGCCGGCATGATGAGCCGCAATCCCTCGTTCAAGAGCATCAAGCCACTGGCTATATCCCAACACCTCGAGATCCTCCGGTGCTAGATTGGAATTCAGGCGCGTCGCGGTTCGTACTATCTCTTCTCGTTCTGCAGTGTTTGTCAGACGCAAACCCGCATGAACGCATTGGTTGACAGCTGCATCACACGCCGCGCGCGAGAATATAAAGGTGATCGCCGGTAACAATCCTTGACGATCGAGAGTCTCGATCACCTCCGCTCGCGAAAGTTTATTCTCACTCTCATCAAAGCGTTCACGACGGTGTCGTGGCATCTTTACTTTTCGCATAGATTCACGTTCCAGAGCCAACAGTTCAGGATTAATCTTGCCACTCTCCTTGAAGAGATCAATCAATCGGTTACCGATAAGAACATGCTGATAAAGCGGTATGGGGCGGACTTCGGAGACGATCACATCGGTTGTGCCTCTGACGGTACCTAACCATTCACCGAACTCCTCGGCATTAGAGACTGTGGCCGAGAGGGAAATAACCTGAACAGATTCCATGAGGTGAATTAATACCTCTTCCCATACTGCACCACGAAACTTGTCAGCCAGATAATGGACCTCGTCCATGACAACCGAACGTAGATCAGTTAAAGATGTAGAGCTTGAATACAACATATTCCGAAGAACTTCTGTCGTCATCACCAATATCGGAGCCTCTGAGTTGATATTTGTATCCCCCGTGAGGAGCCCGACATTCTCTTCACCAAACTTGGCTACAAATTCGGTGAATTTTTGATTAGAAAGTGCCTTAATGGGTGTTGTGTAAAAACACTTCTTTCCTTTTTCGAGCGCAAGAAAAGCGGCAAACTCTCCGACGACTGTCTTGCCAGCTCCGGTTGGTGCAGCTACCAACACCCCATTGCCATCTTCGACACAATGTAAAGACTTGATTTGAAATTCATCGAGTGGAAAATCGAAAGTTTCTGTGAACTTAATAGTCAGTGGATGAGAAGTTCGTACCTTCGAAGCTGCCATGCGCTCTGCCGGTGTACTCATGAGTCTTCACAGGAATTCGCATTAGGATGAAATAACACGAAGCGCCTTCTTTGCACGGCGACGATCATTGGCAAGGGCGATCAAGCCAGCTAAGAAGTAGAGTCCCACAAGAGGCAGTGCTAGGGCGATCATCGAGAGTGGGTCTGGGCTCGGTGAAAATCCTGCCACGAATAATGTGATTGCAAAGACCCAGATTCGCCATGGCTTTAAAATGCCACGCCCACTGAGTGCTCCGATGAGATTGAGCGCAATGAGAAAGACAGGGAGCTCGAATCCAAGACCAAAGAAGAACATGGTACGGGTAACAAAATCTAGGTAATCATCAAATCGAACGAGGTTGTTGAGCGCATCTGGTGTGAAACCAAAGAGAACTTTGATCGCTAAAGGAAGAATGGTGTAGCCAAAGTATGCACCCACTGAAAAGAACGGTGTAGCGGCGATAATAAAGAGGATGGAATTCCGCTTCTCTTTGCGGTGGAGGGCAGGTGCTATAAATGCCCATAATTGATAGAGCCAGATCGGGGCGGCAAGTAGGATCCCAGTCAATATGGCGATCTTAATTTGCAAGTTAATCGGACCTAAGACGCCACTGATGTAGAGAGCGCCGCAACTATCGGAACCGGTCTCTCGTGCGAGGGCAAGGTCGCAGACTGGCTTCGCTAATTGAGTAATGATCTCGGTATAGAAATACCAGCCAACTCCGGCAAAGAGAGTGATCGCAACAGCGCTGCGAACGACTCGTTTGCGAAATTCGCGTAAGTGTTCAAGCAACGGCATGCGACCAGCAGGTGTGGTCGACATTGGTATTAAGCGGAGGCTTGTCCGTCTTGGTCTGGCTTCTTCTCATCTTTCTTATCTGACATTTCAGATTTGAATATACGAAGTGACTGTCCAAGTGAACGTGCAGAGTCAGGAAGACGCTTAGCGCCAAAAAGTAGAATGAGGACCACAAGTACGAGCAGGATGTGGCTTGGCTGGGTCAGATTCACACGATCTCCTTCATGTTCGGTTCTTCGGTGCTAACGCTATCGCACCCTCTTCATAAAGGGCTAGCGTTGCATCGAGAGATTGAAGAATACTCCTCCGTGCTTCAGAGGGCGAGTCGATGACGAGATCTCCCTGAGAGGCGAGAACAGTACGAGTGAGCCAATCGATAGAGAAGGCAGAGAGCGAAAGCACTCCCCCCACGACAAATTCGTCCAGAGCTAAACCCAAGGATTCAGCGGTCGATCTTTCCCCTCGAGTAATCCTGACTGTACTGACGATGGGCTCTGTAGGCGTAGTTGATAATTGAGTAGAAGATCGCAGAATAAAGTTCTTTGAAATCTCCTG
>JBIIRQ010000170.1:0-2512 GCA_044341445.1 Candidatus Planktophila sp. | reverse complement strand
GACTCAGTGCGGAAATTGTCGCTCAAGCAGTTATTGACCGAGATAGCCTCGGGCAGCCTTCATCACTTGATAGACACTAAAGAGAGCCATCGCAGTAAAGATATAGATAGCTATCGGGGCGAAGGAAAAATTAAGTAAATCAAGAACCATAAAGATTGCGATTGCACTTGCTCGCACAGGTCTTTCTGCAATGGTGACAACACCAATCCGTTCGTAGCCAAGTGAAGCCATGCGCGCACGCGCATACTCTTGTGTGAGAGCAAGAGCAAAGAGGGCTAAACAAATCTCTGTCGGAATCCCCCACTGATAAAGAGCAATAAACCAGAGCGCTTCCGTGATTCGATCTGCAATTGAATCGGCGATTGCACCGAGTTTGCTATGGCGCTCTCCAATGATGGCAACGCTTCCATCGACCCCGTCGCAGATAAGCGAGAGGATTAAACAGATGAGAGCGATGACTGAAGTTGGGTAAAACAGTGCCGCCGCTGCGAAGAGAATCCCTCCCAGGGTAAGCATGTTGGGGGTAATTCGTAGAAAATTAAGTGCTCGAGCGATTCCGTAAGAAATAGTCAGCCAACCTTTAACAATGCCTGTGACGTCAGCTCCTAGATGAAGCTTCGACCATACTCTGAAAAATTCCTCGCGCTTCATTTTCTAGCGCCGATCTTGGAGAGATGTAAATATCTCACTTGTGGCGGTCGAGCTATTCATAGTGTAAAAATGAATTCCAGGTGCACCTGCATCAATAAGATCGTTGCAAAGATTTAGTGCGATCTCCACTCCGAGTTTGCGGACATCATCTGGATTATCTTCAACCGCTGCAAAGCGCGCGGCTATCGACTGCGGAATCGGAGTTCCACCAAGTTCTGCCATCTTCGTGAGCAGCTTTACATTGGTGACAGGCAATACTCCAGCAATAATTGGTAGCACTGAACCGCGAGATTCTAGCGTGTCAACTAACCGTTTCCATTTATCGATATCGAAGAAAAATTGAGTTGTCGCAAATGAGGCGCCCAGAGATTCTTTTCGAAGCAATACATCTATATCCTTATTGAAATCTCCACCAGAGTTCGGATGTCCGTCAGGAAATGCTGCAACGCCAATTGTAAAATCTCCATGCTCTTGCGCGAGTGTGATTAATTCATCGGCATGAGTGAGTCCACCATCCACCGCCGTCCATGGAGCGCGGGGTCCACCAACAGGATCTCCGCGAAGTGCCAGAATGCTTTTTATTCCGGCATCGGTGTAACGATTGAGAATTTCAATAAGTTCTGCACGTGTTGAACCAACGCAGGTCAGGTGAGCAACAGTTGGAATCTTGGTGCGAGCTGTGATCTCTGAAGTGATGCGTATGGTTCGGTCTCGAGTTCCACCTCCTGCGCCGTAGGTGACGGCGACAAAATCAGGGGCGTGATGTGCCAGAGTTTCTAGAGCCTGCCACAGGCGTTCTTCTCCAGCGAGATCTTTTGGCGGAAAAAACTCAAATGAGTACATAGTCTTTTCAGGTCGCATCCTCACGTCGTCAGGGTACCGTTGCCCCCGTGAATAGTCAGGTTATGGATGAACTTGTATCGGTACGTGAACAAGTACAGGCAGCCTTGGCGTCATACCTTGCCGATGCGCGGGTACATCTGACAACTATTGGTTCGCAATTAGCCCCAGTCTGCGATGGGTTAGAAGAGTTCATTCTGGATGGCGGAAAACGATTGCGTCCGCTCTTTGCATATGCAGGACATAGAGCAGCTGGCAAAGTTGTGGGGCCACACGAGATCAAAGCATTTGCAAGTCTTGAATTCTTACAAGCGTGCGCCCTCATTCATGATGATCTTATGGATGCCTCCGATACTCGCCGCGGAAAACCTGCCATTCACCGACGTTTTGAGAATCTCCATCAGGATCAAGCCCTTGCTGGACTATCGGAGCAATTTGGCGCAGCTGCTGCCATTCTCTTGGGTGATCTTGCGCTGGTGCAATCCGATCATATGCTCCATACATCTGGAATCTCATCGGCACAATTGTTAAGTGCGCTAGATATTCATGATGAGATGAGAATCGAACTGATGGCCGGGCAATATCTTGATGTTCGCGAGGCGGGCGAGAAAAGTTTTAGCGTAGAGCGATCTCTCCGTATCGCACGATTTAAATCTGGAAAGTACAGTATTGAACGCCCGCTCCATTTAGGTGCCGCGATTGCTCTGGCTAGCCCGAGCAAAGATAACCCGCTCAACTGGAAGTTATCTGAGTATGGCCTGCCTCTCGGTGAGGCATTTCAATTACGTGATGATCTCTTGGGGATATTTGGTGACCCAGCTATCACTGGAAAACCTGCCGGAGATGATTTGCGTGAAGGAAAGCGCACAGTTTTGATCGCGATGGCGATGGAGCACACCACAGATGCTGGACGAAAAGAGCTGAATTCCTATCTCGGGCGGCCTGATCTGTCTCATGAGATCATTGAGATGCTTCGGGGCATCATCATGGAAAGTGGCGCTGTAGAAAGTGTTGAAGGGTT
>JBIIRQ010000169.1:0-2519 GCA_044341445.1 Candidatus Planktophila sp. | reverse complement strand
AACGCGTTCTGCTCTAACTTGTAGCTCTGGAGGTTGCTCGTGACTTATGTGATTGCCCAGCCATGTATCGATGTGAAGGACAAGTCTTGCATTGAGGAATGTCCAGTCGATTGCATCTACGAAGGTAACCGGATGCTCTACATCCAACCGGATGAGTGCGTTGATTGCGGTGCCTGTGAACCCGTATGCCCAGTTGAGGCGATTTATTATGAGGATGATGTTCCAGGCGAATGGAAAGAATTTCCGAAAATCAATACAGAATTTTTCGTCGAGATCGGATCACCGGGTGGAGCTGCAAAAGTGGGCCTGACAGATCATGATCATGTAGATGTCCTCTCCATTGAGAAAAAAACTTCCTGATTTTCCCTGGGATGCTCTTGCTCCATATGGAGTAAAGGCGCGAAAGCATCCACGAGGGATCATCGATCTCTCAGTAGGAACTCCCGTTGATCCAACTCCAGAATTTATTCAAAAAGTTTTAGCGGAGAATTCAAATTCTCCCGGCTATCCAACAACTGCTGGTACCCCAGAATTGCAAAAAGCGATTCGACAGTGGGCGAGTACCCATCTTGGCATTACTGGCGATTTCGATGTTTTACCGGTGATTGGATCAAAGGAGCTCGTTGCCTGGCTCCCTACCTTTCTACAGTCAAAAAGTGTGATTTTTCCAAAAGTTGCTTATCCGACATATCAAGTGGGTGCCATTCTCGCCCAATCACACGAGATTGCCGTGGATATCGATGCAGATCAATGGCCAGAAGCTGATCTGGCCTGGGTTAACTCACCTTCAAATCCGACAGGTCGCATACACACCGAAGGCGAATTCAGAGCTGTCATCAAGTGGGCGCGCAAGAATAATTCGGTAGTGATTTCAGATGAGTGTTATCTCGAATTTGGCGATACCGCAACACCCACATCTATTTTTGCCGCCGCCGATGGTGATAACAAGAACCTCCTGGCAGTTCATTCGCTATCAAAGCGCTCATCACTTGCTGGCTATCGAGCTGCATTTTTGGTGGGGGATGCAGAACTCATTGCGCAAATACGCGAAGTGAGAAAACATGCTGGGATGATGGTTGCTCTTCCTGTGCAAAAGGCTATGACAATTGCTCTTACCGATGATGCTCACGTTGCAACACAACGTAATCGATACAACTCCCGCCGAGCCTCACTCAAACCCGCCCTCATTGCTGCTGGATTTACGATCGATGAAAGCGCTGCCGGGCTTTATCTGTGGTGTACTCGGCAAGAGGATTCATGGCAATCAGTTGATTGGCTGGCAGGACTTGGAATTCTTGCAACCCCCGGCAGTTTCTATGGAGCTGACGGCTCTCAGCACATTCGCATCGCCATGACAGCTACTGACGAAGCGATTGCAGATGCATCTTCTCGAATTCTTGCAGCAGTCCAGGGATAAGAAATGACTTCTGCAATTTTGCTTGTTGGTGGGAGAGGTACCCGCCTTTCTCCGATTACCGATGAGATTCCGAAACCCATGTTGCCCATTGCAGGTCTACCAGTTACGGAACACCAAATACTTGCTGCCAAAAAAGCAGGTGTGAAAACTCTGGTCCTGGCAACATCATATTTAGCAGAAGTTTTCACGCCATATTTTGGAGATGGTAGTAAGTGGGGTATCGACCTGAGATATGCCATTGAGAAAGAGCCCTTAGGTACTGGTGGTGCGATTGCTCATGCTGCAGCAGAATTAAACGAGAGCGAGAAAGAGACAGTCTTAATTTTTAATGGAGATGTGATTAGTGATCATGATATTTCGGCGCAGATCGCAACTCATCTGAAAAGTAGCGCCGATGTAACTTTACATTTGATCCAAGTAGAAGATGCTCGTGCCTTCGGCTGCGTTCCAACAGATAGCCAAGGCCGAGTAACCGCCTTTCTCGAAAAAATGGATCAACCTGTAACAAACTGGATTAATGCCGGGTGTTATATTTTTAATCGCAGTGTCATTGATTCAATTCCCAAGGATGTCGTTACTTCAGTGGAGCGAGAAACTTTCCCAGCACTCATCGCCGCTGATCGGCGCATCTTTGGCTATAAAGAAAATTCGTATTGGCTAGATATAGGCACTCCTTCGGCCCTCTTTAAGGCATCACGGGATCGAGTAAAGACACGCTTTAGCGCACACCCAACTGCGCACATCGATTCCTCGGCACTTCTCTCCGGTGGCACTTTTATTGGTGCGCAAGCGACGATCGCTTTGGAGGCCACTCTCGATAATTGCATCGTCTCCGAAGGCGCACAGGTGGCAAAGGGGGCCCGACTCGAGCGCTGTTTCCTTGCTCCGGGAGCAATCGTTGAATCCAATGTCATCTATAAGGATCGCTACATATCGAGTGAAAAGAACCTTCCCATCACCTTTAATTAATATTTTTTTTTGTAGCGAAATTTGTCGATTTTTCACTCATTTCACGCTCAAAAAGGGTGAGAAGCGGGAAAATTTCAACCCTCAACTCGTCCTGACGGAGTTGACAGAAAGGGATTACACGCGTGTAATTCAT
>JBIIRQ010000168.1:0-2525 GCA_044341445.1 Candidatus Planktophila sp. | reverse complement strand
GCAACTCTTCAGACAAACCTTTTTCGGCATACCAATCCACACCACGTTCTTCAGCATCTACCCGCTCATGAATTGATGATCGCCCTGTTGCTAAAACAACGCGCGCTTTACGTGCAATCCACGAATCATTCTCTGGTGTTGATCCCGGCAATGACGCGTGAAAAACAGTCCATGCACCCATCTTTACTTCGATCGCAATTGGTAACTTGCGCGAGCGCCCCAGCGCCACCGCAATCTCGCCAATCTCCAGGGCCTCTGCTTGCGTAAGAGAAGCCAGCACCAACGTCTTCGCCTCGAGCTCAAGGCCTGCACTTGTAAATCCACCTGTTGTTTCGACCATGTGCCAAGGTTAAGGGTTCTCTGGGGAAATTCATCAATTTGTAACCTATACCCTCTTTTTCCTGTGTATTTTCAGGAGTACCTTTTTGTGATGAGAAAAATCATCGCCCTCGCACTTACCGCCTCGCTTTCACTTGTTGGGATTGAATTTGCCCACGCTGCAAACCCCAAAGCAGGGACAAAATGTTCTACTGCAAATCAGAAGGTTACCTACAATGGCAAGACATTTACCTGCCTCAAAAAAGGTAAGGCTCTCGTCTGGGATTCAGGTGCAGCGATTGCGAAGCCATCTACAACTACGAATGTGAGAGAAGGATTCCTTTGTGCTCAAGGCAGTGCGCCCGCAAAAGATGCAAGTGGAAACACTCTCTACTGCACTAAGGGTGGAGATGGAAAGAGTTCATGGCGACCACAGAACCAGCAAGGTTCCGGAGGTGGTTCTGGTGGTGGAGGAAATACTCAGAACACCGGATTTAAGTTAGGACAACTCGGTGCAAGTTGTAGCAAGAATGGTGAGATTGCATGGAATGGCTTGTTCACTGCTGTATGCAAGGCCGGGAAGGTGCGCTATCTCTTAGCAAAGGATGCACCGAAGCCACCTGCAGGTGGTTTCACATCCCGTCCCGAGTGGTATCCAACGCTCTCACAAATCTTAGGGGGGCCAAATGCAAAGGAACCCACATGCAAACCATCATCAATCACCTTTACTTCCCCAGTTCTTCCGTTAGATCAATTAGCGCCAGCCATTCCATACGGAATGATGGTAGGTGGACACGTAACACCGATTGACCATGCATACCTCGGCATTAAAGCCCTATCAAAGCCTGCATCTCAACTGACAGCTTCAGACTATGTACCAGTAACAGCTCCCGCTGCAGGAACAATTACAGAAGTCTCTAATCTCGGATCCCCAAATTCGTTTCGAGTCGTCATTGACCATGGCTGCAATCTCTACTCGGTCTACATGGTGATGAATAGAGTTACTGGCGTGCTTGCTTCAGTGGCGGCTCAGGCTGCAACCTCTGGATACTTGAAAACAAATATCAAAGTAAAAGCAGGAGATGAGTTTGGTCGTCAGGCAGAGACAATGCTTGATTTCAACGTCTTTGACGGAACTCAATGGTTATCCGGATTCCAAAACATAGGTTCCTATCTCACACTAGACGCATGGAAGCCGTATACAGCTGACTATCTTCCATTCTTTACGCCATCAATTCGGATAGCAATGGAAGCTCAACTGCAAAGAACGAGTGCGCCACGTGTTGGAAAAATTGATTACGACATCGCGGGCACTGCTTCAGGGAATTGGTACTTAGCCGGAACTAATGGCTATGCCGGACGCCTCAATAGTGATTATGAAAATGCAACCACAACTTTAGGTAGCGGAAATGTTCCAGGAAAGAATGATTATTCATGGAGCCATCTAGCAATTGCACCGCACCAAGTAGATACCAAAGCTTGGGTGTTTTCTTCAGGATGGTGGAACGATCCAAAGGGTGATGCTGATCAAGCAGCTCTTATCGTTGCTTCAGGCCAAGTTGCACCAGATAAACTCACTTCGGCGAATGGCATGGTTGTCTACAAACTCGCACAACTTTCATACACGCCGCCAGCAGGAGTTGCACCTAATCCACCAGGGAGTATGGCTCCATGGCCTGTTGGTTACACAGTGATCACAGGTGCAAGTAGAGGTGTTGTCGCGCTACAAGTAAACGCTGATGGATCTTTGAGTCTTGAGTTAAACACAACGCTTTCAGATCCAGCTTCTCTGACCGCATTTACCTCGGCAAAGAGAATCTATAACCGATAGTTCTCGGTAGGCTCGTCTCATGATCACTATTCCTGAGACAGATCTTGTCGTCCACGAACTATGCCTAGGCACCAATGTCTTTGGCTGGAGCGCAGATGAGGCCGAATCCCACGCCGTCCTTGATGCATACCGCGCCCACGGCGGAAACTTCGTCGATACGGCAGATATGTATTCGGCATGGAAAGATGGAAATGTCGGAGGCGAATCCGAAACCATCATCGGCAATTGGATGAAAAAACACGGCAATCGCAACGAGATAGTTGTTGCCACCAAAGTTGCCAAGCTTCCTACTCGCCCAGGTCTTCACCCCGATAACATCATCGCTGCTTGCGATGATTCGCTCAAACGCCTGCAATCTGAGCACATCGATATTTAC
>JBIIRQ010000167.1:0-2526 GCA_044341445.1 Candidatus Planktophila sp. | reverse complement strand
ATAATTCCGCGCAACGCTCTCTTTGCTGCCGCAACGTAGATATTGCCTGGACCTGTAACAACATCACATTTATCGCAGACATCCTCCATACCGTAGGCAAAGAGCGCAATCGCTTGTGCACCACCTATCGCATAGACCTCTTCAATACCAAGAAGTGCGCACGTTGCAAGAATAGTTGGATGAGGTAATCCACCGAACTCTTTCTGAGGTGGTGATGCCACAGCAATGCTTGCAACCTGTGCAATTTGAGCTGGAATCACATTCATCATCACACTTGACGGGTAGACAGCGCGTCCTCCTGGGACGTAGAGACCGACACGATCAACAGGTATCCATCTTTCGGTAACACTTCCACCATTAATAACCGTTGTGGTGACTTCATTGCGTCGCTGATCATTATGCACTGTGCGAATACGTTCGATCGAAAGCTCAAGAGCCGCACGAACCGAAGGGTCAAGTTGTGCCAGAGATGTATCAAGATCTTTCTGTGAGACACGAAGGGTGGCAGGGCGAACGCCATCAAATTCCATGGATAGATCGAGCAGATCTGAAAGAGTTCCATTTTTAACGCGAGCCAAAATTGGTTCAACGCTAGCCATCGCCTGATTGATATCGAGTGTGGCTCGAGGCAGACGCTCTTGATACCCCGCCTTTGACAGGCGAAGATTTCTGAGATCTACAGTGCGAATCATGGGCTCAGTCTACTTTGAGCCGCCCCTGCGGTGAGTCATGAATTACTGAAGTTAGCTGCGGACTAAACAATCTGGGCCAAGAATGCTCTTGAGGTCCGCGCTTAAACTCGGAGAAGATGTGACGAGGGCATCGATCTTCATCATCGTATTGGAACCTGCATCATTAATTTGCAGATGGACTTCTCGTTTACCTGGGTGAGAGCGGAGAATTTCTTTGATTCGATCAACAATGGGAGGAGTGCACGAAGAGATTGGGAGCGAGATCAGCAACGGACCCACGGGTCCGCTGGTGATGTCAAGGGGCGACATTTCAAATGCACTAAATCGCACTTGATCTTCACGGCGATCTACTCGACCTCTGATCGTTACAACACGATCTTCAATCAATGTAAGGGCGTACTGATTGTATGTATTTGAGAAGAAGAGAACTTCTAGCGCACCTTCGAGATCTTCAATTGTCACAATTGCCCAGGATGAACCTTGCCGAGAAACTTTACGAGAAATTCCTGTGATCAATCCGCCGATAGTGACGAATCCTTCTTGGACTCCCCCATCATCGAGGAGGGCGCTAATGGACATATCCGTATTTGAGCGAAGGATGTGCTCGACTCCGAGTAGTGGATGGTCTGAGACATAGAGCCCAAGCATCTCTCTTTCAAAGGCAAGGAGTGTTGCTTTATCCCATTCGCCAGTTGGAATATCGATTTCCAATCCGCTCATCTGAGAACCACCGACATCACCGAAGAGATCAAATTGACCAATAGCTTCTGCTCGCTTGCTCTCAATCACAGCATCAATAGCTGTGAGGTGAACTGCAACGAGTCCTTTACGATGATGTCCAAGTTCATCAAAAGCTCCCGCCTTAATCAACGATTCAATAGTCTTCTTATTACAGACTTGCGCATCTACTTTCGCTAAGAAATCACCGAATGAGGTGAATGCACCTTTTGTCTCACGAGCACTCTTGATCGATGCAACTACACCCTCTCCAACATTTCGAATAGCTGCCAGACCAAATCTGATGTCTTTACCCCTTGGGGTGTATTCAGAATTGGACTCATTAACATCAGGAGGCAGAACACTAATTCCCATGCGACGACATTCAGAGAGATAGAGCGCTGACTTATCTTTATCGTCTCGTACGCTGGTTAACAATGCGGCCATATACTCGGTTGGGTAATTAGCCTTGAGGTAAGCAGTCCAGAACGAGACGACACCATAGCCGGCAGAGTGTGCCCGGTTAAATGCGTAATCTGAGAACGGAATCAGAACTTCCCACAGTCGCTTAATAGCGGCGTCCCCGAAGCCATTTGATTTCATACCCGCTTCAAATGGGATGTACTCCTTGTCAAGGATCTCTTTATTCTTCTTACCCATTGCTTTTCGAAGAAGATCTGCACGGCCAAGAGAGAAGCCAGCAACTTTCTGCGCAATTGCCATTACCTGTTCCTGGTAAACAATTAATCCATATGTATCGCCGAGAATTTCAGCCAGTGGCTCGCGAAGTTCTGGATGTATTGCTTCAACTGGTTTTCTTCCGTTCTTTCGATCGGCATAGTTGTTATGTGCGTTCTCGCCCATAGGGCCAGGGCGGTAGAGAGCGATTACCGCAGAAATATCGGCAAAGGAGTCGGGGGCCATGCTTCGAAGAAGGGCGCGCATTGGTCCACCGTCGAGCTGAAAAACTCCGAGAGTATCTCCACGACTTAAGAGCTCGAAAGTTTTCTGGTCAGCAAGAGGGAGATCCTCCAAAACAATCTCAATATCTAAATTGAGCTTGATGTTCAAGAGCGCATCATCCAGTACTGAAAGATTTCGTAACCCTAAGAAATCC
>JBIIRQ010000166.1:0-2533 GCA_044341445.1 Candidatus Planktophila sp. | reverse complement strand
TATGAGCTCAATCGCAATCTACTTCTCTCAGATGGAGCACGTGCTGATTCGGTCCCTAATCTAGAGATCGAAACTGGTGAAATTGTTGGAGCCGGTCACGCAAGCACCACAGGTCGATTCGATGATGAGCAACTTTTCTACTTGATGTCTCGCGGAATAAATAGCGCAGATGCACGTAGGCTCGTTGTTCGTGGATTTTTCACAGAGATTGTTTCTCAGATCAAAGATCAAGTGATCGAAGATCGAATCATGGCGCGCATAGATGATGAACTTGCTAAGGCGGGGGCAATCAATGGCTGATCTATCTTTTGCATCTTTAGTTGAAGGAAAGCCAGTCAAGCTTGAGAAGGATGGCAAGACTATTTGTGTGGCGCGTGTGGGCGATGAGGTTTTTGCCGTTGATGACACATGCTCGCATTCAGATGCTTCGCTTTCTGAAGGAGATGTTTCACAATTTAAAATCGAGTGTTGGCTTCATGGAGCTGAATTCGACCTGCGCACGGGTGAGGCGCTCACACCGCCAGCGGTAGCACCACTTAAAACTTATGAAATACATGTTGACGGAGACTCCGTCACAGTGGAAATCTAATCGGGGATATACATGAGCACACTTGAAATTCGTGGATTAAAGGTAAGCGTTACCACCGAAAACGGGGATGTTGAAATTCTCAAGGGAGTAGACCTCACCATCAAATCAGGCGAGACACATGCAATCATGGGTCCTAACGGCTCAGGAAAATCCACTCTTGCCTATTCAATTGCTGGCCACCCTAAATACACAATCACCGGTGGCACAGTAACTCTCGACGGTGCAGATGTTCTAGAGATGTCTGTAGATGAGCGCGCAAAGGCAGGTCTATTCCTTGCGATGCAGTATCCAGTTGAAGTGCCAGGCGTCTCTGTCTCTAACTTCCTACGAACTGCAGCAACAGCCCTACGTGGTGAAGCTCCAAAACTTCGCGAGTGGGTTGGCGAAGTCAAGGGTGCAATGGAAGCGCTCAAGATGGATCCATCCTTTGCCTCACGTAACGTCAACGAAGGTTTCTCTGGCGGCGAGAAGAAGCGTCACGAAATCATGCAACTTGAATTGCTCAAGCCGAAGATTGCCATCCTGGATGAAACAGATTCAGGTCTCGATGTCGATGCACTCCGCGTAGTTTCTGAGGGCGTTAATCGCGCTAAGGAGAAGAGCAATGTTGGCGTTCTCCTCATTACTCACTACACACGCATCCTCAAATACATCAAGCCTGACTTCGTGCACGTCTTTGCAAATGGAAAGATTGTCGAAGAGGGCGGCCCTGAGCTTGCGGACAAGCTGGAAGCTCAAGGTTACGAGGAGTACGTCAACGCGTAAGCGTTCTCGTTTGATCTATGTCCTTTAATCCTCTCACTGTTCGCGATGACTTTCCGATATTCAAGCGGACTATTCGCGACGGTAAAAGGTTGGTCTATTTGGATAGCGGAGCTACATCACAGAAGCCTCAGGTCGTTATTGATGCTGAACTTGATTTCTATCGCCTGCATAATGCTGCCGTCCATCGTGGCGCTCACCAACTTGCAGAAGAAGCAACAGATCTCTTTGAGGGAGCCAGAGGTAAAGTCGCAGACTTTCTCGGAGCAGAGACTGATGAAGTAATTTTCACTAAAGGTGCCACCGAGTCCCTAAATTTGATTGCTTATGCAATGGGAAATGCACCACATGGAAATAGATTTCATATCTCAGAGGGCGACCGCATCGTTCTGACAGAGATGGAGCACCATGCCAACCTCATTCCTTGGCAACAGTTAGCAGCCCGAACGGGGGCTGAACTCGTCTGGTTTAACGTAACCCCCGATGGGCGATTAGATCTCTCCAAAATCTCAGAACTCATCACACCAAAGACAAAAGTTGTCGCTCTCACCCATCAATCAAATGTATTGGGAACCATCAATCCTTTAAACGAGATCGTGAAAGCAGCGCATGCTGTTGGCGCTGTTGTTGTACTGGATGCATGTCAGTCAGTTCCTCATATGAAAACTGATGTGAAGGAGCTCGGAGTTGATTTCCTTGCATTCTCCGGCCATAAGGCTGTAGGTCCAACGGGTGTAGGAATCATGTGGGGTAAGCGTGAACTCCTTGCTGAACTTCCACCGTTTCTTACAGGCGGTTCGATGATTGCTGATGTCACTATGACGACGGCAACATGGGCGAAAGCGCCAGCAAAGTTTGAAGCCGGAGTTCCAAATATGGCGCAAGCCGTCGGCCTAGGAGTTGCTATCGATTATCTCTCTGTGATCGGAATGAATGAGATCGCAGCTCATGAACATGTTCTTACCTCTGATTTACTCGAAAAATTGTTGGAGCATAAAGAGATACGTGTAGTTGGCCCCCATACGATGGACAATCGTGGGGGAGCACTCTCGTTCACTGTTGCAGATATACACCCGCACGACCTAGGTCAATTTCTCGACAGTCAGGGCATTGCAGTGCGAACAGGGCATCACTGTGCTTGGCCATTGACGCGCTCACTTGGCGTTCCGGCAACCACTCGCG
>JBIIRQ010000165.1:0-2587 GCA_044341445.1 Candidatus Planktophila sp. | reverse complement strand
TGCAAGTTCAATAAATCTCTTAAGCTCTGACTCTGAATACATTCTGCCGTTGGGGTTATGCGGTGAACAGAGAAGATGAACTTTGATTCCACTGTGATAAGCCTTTTCAATTCCATCCCAGTCGATCACCCAGGTTGAAGTGATATCGTCAGTTGGAGTGTAGATAAATGGGACATCTATGCAATCTACTTTTGTCTCGTTCATCCATGTGTAAAAATTTTGATAGACAGGCGAACTTATGAGGATTGATTCACCTGGCGCAGTAAATACTCGCAGGAGTTCAACAACAGCCACTCCCACATCGGTGGCTAGGCGTACTTTTGTCGGATCGACCTGCCAATCCCATCGGGTGAGAGCAAACTCTGAAAAACTTGCATTGAGCTCAGGGATTGATCCTAGATAACCCATATCTGAACTTTCCACCATCGTGTGCAGTAACTTCCTAATGGGTTCGGCAACGGCAAAGTCCATCTCCGCCACAGGTAGCGGAATCACATCAGAGGCAAATCCTCTCCACTTCTCGCTGCGATGGGTTGCGAGCTCTTCCAACGTGAGGAATTCGAGGTGGCTATCGCTCATGGATTGAAGTATTCCACTTGGAACCGTCGATGAGTAGGCGATCGGCTTTATAAAGGGAAGGCAACTCCTGTGCTTGAGTGACAGTCATAGCCGTTGGGATTCTTTGCCAGATATTTCTGGTGATACTCCTCGGCTAGAAAATACTCGATCCCCTCAGAGCTCTGGATCTCGGTGACAATCGCCCCTAAACCGGCGTGTGCGAGCGCACTCTGATAGAGATCCTTCGACGCTAAAGCCTGCTGCTCTTGCTCGGCGGAAGATGTGAAGATGGCGCTTCGATATTGAGTGCCGATATCTCCGCCTTGAGCATTGAGAGATGTTGGATCGTGCATCACCCAGAATTCTTGAAGGAGGCGATCATATGAAATGAGTGCGGGATCAAAGGTCACTGCGACCATTTCGGCGTGACCTGTTCTACCGGTGCACACTTCTTCATAACTAGGGTGAGGGCTATGGCCACCCATATATCCGACGGAGGTATCACTTACTCCATCAAGATTCCAGAATCGCCGCTCGGCTCCCCAGAAACAGCCTGTTGCAAAGTATGCGATCTCACTGGTGTGCGTCATAGGAAGAGTCTTTCATGATTGAGAGGAACTTTCTTCACGTAAACTAGAGCTACCTTGCGCCCCCGTAGCTCAGGGGATAGAGCACCGCCCTCCGGAGGCGGGTGCACAGGTTCGAATCCTGTCGGGGGCACAGCAGATAAAAGCGCGTGTCGGCGCGATCTTTATCACGCTAATGTGAGAAATCTTTTCGCGTTCCTCCTTGTTTAAGAGAGTAAGTCAAGAGAGAATTAGGGTTTGCGAGAGGTGAATTCACTTCACGCTCACTTCCTCTAGCCTAAGGAGCGATCATGGATTGGCGTCATCAGTCTGCCTGTCGCGACGAAGACCCAGAACTCTTCTTTCCTGTGGGAAATACGGGGCCTGCGATCACTCAGATCGAAGAGGCGAAGAAGGTCTGTAATCGCTGCATCGTCAAGGACCCTTGCTTGGCATGGGCTCTGGAGAGCGGACAAGACGCCGGTGTGTGGGGCGGACTCTCTGAGGATGAACGTCGTGCACTGAAGCGTCGTGCCGCTCGTAATCGCGCACGTATTTCAGATCCACACAGCTAATTCTTTTTTCTCACATCCTTTAGATCGGAAATGTGAGTCGTGCTGTGGTCTTATCCCCTGTTGATTCAAGGACGAGTTCACCTTTGAGTTCATTCTCAGTTAAGGTGCGGACAATTTGAAGGCCAAGGTTCGATGATGTTGCAAGATCAAAACCTGCTGGCAGACCAACTCCATCATCGATAATCGAAATGTGAGCTGAATCAGAGGTGCGTTCTAGGGAGATTTCTAATGAGCTGCCACCTTTTTCCAACCCATGTTCAAGAGCGTTATGAATTAACTCGGTGACGACCAGGGATAACGGTGTAGCAATTGTTGGGTCGAGAGATCCGAGAAATCCCGTGCGAGTGATCACTAATTCATTCATCCTAGAACTCAAATCTAACGAGTGAGTCACTAGCCGATCGAGGACATCATCAAAGGCAACGGATGAGTCACTGCCTGAAGAGAGAGTTTCATGCACGAGAGCAATCGAAGCAATGCGTCGAACCGCTTCATTGAGTGCAGCGTTCGCTGCGGGATCGTCAATGCGGCGAGCTTGCAGGCGAAGCAGGGCAGAGACAGTTTGAAGATTATTCTTTACCCGATGGTGGATCTCTCTAATGGTGGCATCTTTGGTAACTAGCTCACGCTCACGACGTCGTAGCTCAGTTACATTCTGCAAGAGAATCAGCGCTCCTACCCGATCCTCACCTTGAGATACGGGAAGTACCAAGAGGTCAATTGTTCCTCCAGCATTTTCCATCTCTACTCGACGAATCGCTCTTCCGGAGAGTTGTACACGTAATCCTTCTTCGTGAGCAAGGTTTTGTGGAGTTGTGATTTGTTGCGCAACTTCGTGCAACGTTTCACCTTCGAGTGCGTTGTTCCATCCCATGCGACCAAATGCTG
>JBIIRQ010000171.1:0-2607 GCA_044341445.1 Candidatus Planktophila sp. | reverse complement strand
CCTCAACAGTATTAAGGCCGTTCACAAGTGGTCCTTGCACTGGGCGACCTGCAAAGAGCTTTCCCATGCTGCCCTTACTCTCCAATTGGCAGTTACTTCTTTCGATACCCAGAAGGACACTTTGGCTTTACTGAAGTGACCTTGATTATCTTCTTACCCTTGAGGCAATTAATAGTTACCTTCTTAACTGCTGGTTTAGCTTCATCTACTTTGGTAGGTGCTAGCTCAGTAGTTTTCGCTTCAGAAGCAGCGATCGCTGCCTTCAAATTAAGTTGACTCGTACTCTTTAACTCGCTTTGCTCGAGAGAACCTTTCATACTGGCCGGGATTAGGTCAACGGTCAGGGTCGAATTTTGCATGTTGCTCACCAAGAGTGAAACTTCTGGCCCTTCCAGTTCTACCCCGATTACAACCACACTCTCTAACGAGAGCCCTTCTCTGCCTACTCCACTGACGCTATTTGCAAATAAGCTGATCGGTGGACGCATTTCGTTGTCGAGAGAGTAGAAGGCCAGATATAACCTTTTCTGAAAAGTAGAAGTCTCCACCATAAGAATAGTTCCCTTCGCTGTTCTCGAGATAAACACTTGACCTTCTTTTTTAAGATCTAAGGTGAGCCGTTGAATTCGATTATCCGGAAGAGTTGCCATACATTGAACCGCTGCGTCAGGTAGCCAACCTAGGATCCACTTTTCGTAGGTAAGCAAGCTCAGCTGATCACCTGCCATAAGACTTAATCTCCCAGGGGCAGTCGCGCTCCCATAAAGGTCCGTCAATCCGTAGAGATGCAAAACTTCATGAGCAATGGTCTGCGAAGTTTCAGCTTTATCAAATAAGACCGCGTTCATTATCGGTCCTTCATTTGTCACCAATGGCCGGTAATAGGGGTCTTGTAAATCTTTCCGATAGGTCATCGCTTCAGCGATAAAACTTTTGGAACTGGTTGAAGAGCCATGCAAAATTACGCCACTAATTCCAGAGAAATCTAACTGTGAATCATAGTCAGTGACCATTTTTCGAACAAAACCCCAGGTTGAAATTGATTCATCTCGTCTTTGGTTACCTGTATGTTGATTTGCTTTTAGTGTCTCCATAGTCTGATTTGTAAAATCAGTCTTAATTGTGTCCGCAAAGACAAATTCAACTGTTGAGACATTTCCTGAGAGAAAGGATAGATACTCTTCCGCATATAAGTAATCTTTTTTCATTGCATCTGTGAATTTGAAATCTGGGTTATCTTTGAGTTGAAAAGGTACGACAAGTATTTTGGGTTTAGAGACCTTCGCCAATCGTTCATCTCGAATCGGAAATCCTAAGGAAAGCGTCTGCCGCTCTGAGGCTTTAATGCGGCATGGGGCAAGGTTATCTGCTTGGGCAGTCGGTGCCATCGACACCGAAATGATGAGGAACGTAATGGATAGAACGGTGGAGATGAGTCGTTCGCGCATATCGCTAGCGTAGTTTCAACTCTGAACCAAAGCGAGCGTCTCGGCCGTAATCACAACTCCACACGTTAGAATATGGCCTATGTTGAAAAAGCTCTTCGGCGCTACTCGGTTTGCAGTTCTTATCCCTTCGCTTGCTTCAATTCTCGGGGCGCTGCTTCTCATGGCACAAGGATCCTACGAGATGGTTCTCGCGATCATCGATGCGATAGCGAATGAATCCTCCCTCAAGGAATCCATCGTCTATGTCCTGACTGCAGTTGATGCAATTTTGCTTGGTACTGTTTTACTTGTAATCGGATATGGACTCTTTGAACTCTTTATCGATGACGAATTACCTGTTCCGCTCTGGCTTCGTGTCTATGACCTCGATGACTTGAAGTCAAAGTTAATCGGCGTGGTCGTTGCGATCATTGCAGTTGTCTTTGTTGGTGTTTTTGTTGACGCCGATCGTTCGGCTGACGTGATCTCATATGGAGTTGGAGCGGGTGCCCTAGTGACTGGTCTTGCCATCTTTGCTTATGCGACACGGAAAGAACCGAAGAGTAGACCGCCAAAATCTCTCTAAGCCCAATATCCATTAGCGCCTAAAGATTGGCCTTTGTTTACCTTTTCGCGGAAAGATATCTGTTGCCCAAAGCGCCCACAGAACTAAGAGTGGTTGGAAAAACAATCGTGTAAGTCGAGCCTGATCTGTATCTAAACCGAATGCATCAATTCCATTCACATACTGTGAGATGTTTCCAGGGAATATCGCCACAAAGAATGCTGCAGTAGTCCACCCCACATAGCGTCGATACTGTAGAGATACGAGAGCAATACCTAAGCAGATCTCGACTACCCCTGATGCAAGGACAACGAAATCTGCAGAGAGCGGAAGCCATGTTGGAACTTGTGCCTGAAATTCAATTCGACTTGTTGTCAGATGCGTGATGCCCGCATAAATCAGCGCAGCACCCAAAAGTATCTGCCCCGCTTTGCGAATATTTTTCATGGCTGTAGACCTCGAACTTTAGGTGATACCAGTGTGACAGATTCTCACGTTCTAGTCGAGGAAAGAGTTAGAGAAGGATGATGAGAACGATTACGCCGAGGACGATCAGCACACCCGCGACGATAATTGAGTTTCGCATGCCCATGCGCTGAGGTAGGCCACCTATTC
>JBIIRQ010000163.1:0-2608 GCA_044341445.1 Candidatus Planktophila sp. | reverse complement strand
CCCTAGTACATTCATTTACTACTGTGGTGCCTTGCATTTCTTCTGTTGTGCTTAGGGTACTGCGCTGGGGTACCAGGACTCGAACCTAGACTTACTGAACCAGAATCAGCAGGGCTGCCAATTACCCCATACCCCAAAAGATTCACATCCTTTGTTGGCAGAAGTTTACCTTACCGATCAGAGTGAAATTGCCCCAGCAATTCGCTCAAGAGAGACTTCTTTGCCCAGTAATTCCATTGATTCAAAGAGAGGTGGGGAGATTGTGCTTCCCGTGGCTGCAATGCGCAGGGCGGTAAATGCGATACGCGGCTTGAGCCCCATCTCCTCGATGAGAGATGCGCGCAGAACCGCTTCGATAGATGCATGGTCCCATGTTGATAACGGGGTGAGATCAGAGAGTGCTCGCTTGAGAATTTTCTTAGAGTCGGCATCAGCAATCTTTGGTCGCGCTGCTTCGTCAACTGCAAATTCTTTGGTGAATAAAAATGCCAACATTGCTGGAACTTCGCTTAAGGTAACAATGCGCTCTTGAATCAGCGGTAGGGCTAATTTAACGAGGGCGATCTCGCTATCAGAACCTGCGATGATGCCGGCATCTTTAAGAAATGGCAGCGACCACGAGAGGAACTCATCAATGGTCAGGGCCCGGATCTTGTCGCCGTTAATTGCTTCAAGCTTCTTCATATCAAAGCGTGCTGGTGATGAATGAACTTTCTCAACGGTAAAGAGCTCACAGAGTTCGGCCATTGTGATGTTTTCACGATCATCGCCGGGTGACCAACCTAAGAGTGCGAGGTAATTACAGATTGCTTCGGGGAGATAACCCATCTGGCGGTACCACGCGATGGAAACTTCGCCATTGCGCTTGGAAAGCTTGGCATTGTCTTGTCCCATCACAAATGGAAGGTGAGCAAAAACAGGGTAATCCTCGATCTTTACGCCCATTGCCTGATAGACGCGAATCTGTCGCGGAGTAGAAGAGAGTAGATCTTCACCGCGTAATACGTGGGTGACCTTCATTAATACATCATCAACTGCCACTGCCAATGTATAGAGCGGTGAACCGTCTGCGCGAACGAGCACGAAATCTGGAACAAATGCGTGATCAAAGGTCACTTCTCCACGAATCTCATCTACAAAGGTGGTTGTACCTTCTGGCATACGCATGCGCACAACTGCGCCGCGACCTTCGCCCTTATATGCTGCAATTTGCTCTGCTGTTAAGTCACGACAATGTCCGTTATAGCCCGGTGCAACATTTGCTTTGCGTTGTGCTTCGCGCACTGCTTCTAACTCATCAGGTGAGCAATAGCAGTGATATGCATCTTTGTTATCAAGAAAAGTTTGAGCCCACTTGGCATAGATATCAAGGCGTTGTGATTGTAAATATGGCCCATTATCGCCACCGACTTCAGGACCCTCATCCCAGTTGAGTCCGAGCCACTTCAGGGTATCGATAGCTGCCTGAATATATTCATCAGTAACGCGGGTCGTATCAGTATCTTCGATACGGAATAAAAATGTGCCACCTGTATGACGGGCATATGCCCAGTCAAAGAGCGCGGTGCGAATATTTCCGACATGGAGATCACCTGTTGGGGAAGGTGCAAAACGTACCTTTACTTTTTTCGCACTCATGGCTTTGCACTTACTCTATTTGTTAATTGGCCCAAACCCTCGATGGATACGGCGATCGTTGATTTAGCTGGCATAGGCCCGATTCCTGCAGGTGTGCCCGTGATGATGACATCACCTGGAAGTAATGTCATTACCTGTGAAACGAAGTTGATGATATCGGGGACTTTAAAGATCATGTCACTCAGGTGAGCATCCTGTTTAATCTCCCCATCAAGTGTTGCGGTGATGCGCTGTGTTCCCGGAACAAAGTCAGTTTCAATCCAAGGCCCGAGCGGACAGAAAGTATCAAAGCCCTTTGCGCGGCTCCACTGCCCATCTTTCTTCTGCAGTTCGCGACAGGTCACATCATTTGCCATGGTGTAACCGAAGATCACATCGTTGACCTTCTCTTTCGGCACATCTTTACAGATTCGCCCAATCACAATTGCTAACTCTGCTTCATAATCAATTGTTGGAGCCATAGCTGGCCAGACGATCGTGTCACCAGGGCCAATAATTGTTGTATTTGCCTTGAGAAAAATGATTGGTTCATCAGGAACTACGCCACCCATCTCGGCAGCATGATCGGCGTAATTCTTGCCGATTGCAACAACTTTGCTGCGAGGGATGACCGGAGCTAAAAGGCGCACTTTAGTGAGTTCGATACGGGCTGCAGTTTTTACTATACCTTGATAAATCGGATCTCCATCAATAATTGTGATCAGATTATCTTCATCTAAAATCCCAAAGAGTGGATCAGTTCCTAGCCCTGCATCGGGACCTGGCGAGAAACGAACGATACGCATTGACCTATCTTAGCGCAGTGATTGCACCTGACTCATCGATATGAAAGATGGAAGCAGACGGTGAATGCGAGTGAATAATCCCAGTTGATCCTTGTGCGATTCCAGTTAGAACGAGAGCTTCGATTCCTGAAATCTGTGATGCCATTGCAACTGTGAAAACTGCCTGTATAGCATCGAGTGTGAGC
>JBIIRQ010000164.1:0-2608 GCA_044341445.1 Candidatus Planktophila sp. | reverse complement strand
AAGGACATGCTTTGTTGAAATTCTGGCACCACCAACTTCATCACCTTTATGCATTCCAGCATTTTCAATCAGCCATGCTGCAGAGATCTTTACTCGACCATCTATAAGCGGCCATTTTGGGGCAGCGTTAGGAAGTTTATCTGCCTCTTGTTGGGAAACTATTGGGTTGGTAAAGAAAGAACCGGCAGACCAAGAGTCACGATCTTCAGGTGATAGCAGCATTCCTTTGCTAGCTCGTAGTTCGAGTACCGCTTGACGCACTTGGTGTACCGGGGCTTTCTCGCCCATCTGAATCTCGAGTTTTTTTGCAAGTTCTAGATATGTAATCGGATCACTGGAATCACCGATACGAATTTGGAATTGAACTTCCAAGATAATGTATTGGCCAGGATTTCTCTTAAAGATCGAAGATCGGTATTCAAATTCACATTCTTGGTTGGTAAAGGTCTTAATTGCCTTTGCCACGCGATCGTAGGTACGTACACGGGTAATGAATTCAGAGACTTCATGGCCATATGCGCCAATATTTTGAATAGGTGCCGCACCGACAGTCCCAGGAATTCCACTTAAGGTTTCAAGTCCAGCAAAACCACGTTCAATTGTGAGGGCCACAAAGTCATCCCAGTTTTCACCGGCACCAATAGTCAACGTTGCACCGCTACACGCATCAACCTCCGAGACAAGTGCGCTGTTAGTAATATGAATAACGGTGCCTGCAAAACCAGCATCAGATATCAAGACGTTGGTGCCACCACCCAGGATCAAGACTGGGGAATCTCCGGCCGCGACAAGGGCCGCGATAATCTCTTCTTCATTATGTGCTTCAACGAAATTCTTAGCCGGACCGCCGACTCGCAAAGATGTGAAATCGCGTAGATCGGTCATAGGTAAAGGCTACCTGCGAGGCGAGAGAATTGCTTCTTTGTCACGGAATCGTTCGAGGATTCGATCGTAATTCTTCTTCGACTGAATATCTCGGTACTCAGGATCAACATCGTGATACCCATGGTGGCGGGCTTGCTCTAACGGTAGATCCATCTGCAACAAGTGGCCGCCGGCATGCTTGAGCCGTAATGAGAATTCAATATCTGCATTGCGATAATAGATGGCGCGATTATTAAATCCTTCTGCACTGATTGCCGCTTGGCGATCAACTGCGATGAAGTAACTAAAGAGAACATCAACATCGCCATCACCTTTATCATCGACGCTTCGCCATTGATCTTCCAGGTTAATCAGGCCACCTTTCCATCCAGCAGCTGTGTATTTTCCTTCAGCCAGAACAGTGAGCACTGGAGTTACCGCATCTCCTGTGAATCGTGTCGATGGATCCATCACAACTACAAACTTGGCGACAATATTCTTTAGGAGTGCGTTTGCGCATTCGCCCCAACCGAATTTTTCACTAAGAACAATAATCTTTGTCTGGGCATCAAGCTGGTCAACAAGTGCGCCAGGCTCACCGATGACTAGCAAGACAATAGGTACCTGAGAATACTTTTTGATAGATGCAACCGTCTCAGCGCAATCATCGGTAAATCCATCAACAATCATGGTTACGGCTATCTCACTCTTACCAAGAGCTATCGGGCGAATATCACGCGGTGATGTATAGATGGGAAACCTCTCGCGCTCTTTTAATTCAAAGCCGCCTGCTACATCAACTACCTCAAAACCAGCTGCCACAATTTCATCGCGTAAGAGATCAGAGCGGGCCCAATCTTTGGCCGCACGTGCTGCGGTGCGTTCTTGCGCTAAAGCGATGATGTGATCAGGTGCGCTCATGTGAAGACAACAGCCTTAGCCATTCCCAATACCTTGATACCAGCAGATGTTGCGGTGAGCTCTAAAGTAATTGAATTCTCATCAACTGCTGCAACCGTTGCGGTGACAGTGAGATCAACATCGGTATCTGCGGGCACGATAACTGGCTTGGTAAAGCGAGCGCCGAAATGCTTCACCTTGGCAGATCCCCCAGCCCAATCTGTTACATACTTTCCAACTAGTGCCATCGTTAACATTCCATGTGCAATGACGTTAGGTAATCCAACAGAGAGCGCGAACTCTTCATTCTGATGTATTGGGTTATGGTCACCGCTGGCATCGGCATATGCCTTGAGAGTGCCACGGTTGATGGTGAAGATCCGCTCAGGAATTGCTGTACCGATCTCAATCATGCGCGCACCACCAAGGTTGACCATGACGATAGGGCGATAGTTAAGCCAGCTTTAAGGTCAGATCTGACTGTGACGATTTCATTGCCGGCAGCTACGCGATAACTCTCGATCGTTGATGAACATGTAAATGTGTCACCGGCTTTAATCGGTGCAAAGATTTCAAACTTCTGATCACCATGAACAACCCTCGTCCAATCAAGGCCGATCGCAGGGTCAGATAAAATTGATTGAGATTGTTCTAGGCTGATGCGAATTGAAAATGTGGGCGGTGCGACGCTGGTATCTACTTCGCCAATAACGGCAGCAAATGCATCAATCTCTGCTTGTGTGACACTCACGCTACCCACACCTTCAAAGGTGCGCCCGACTGAATCGGGATTGAGCATTAGCGGGTTTCGCGGTGAAGTGTTGAAGCCTTGCAACGTGGGCAG
>JBIIRQ010000162.1:0-2622 GCA_044341445.1 Candidatus Planktophila sp. | reverse complement strand
CAAACGCAAACGCAAACGCCAACGCCAACGCCAACGCCAACGCCAACGCCAACGCCAACGCCAACGCCAACGCCAACGCCAACTAGTCCAACTAGCGCTTTAAGTGATGTGACAGGTTTTAGTAATTTAGAGCCCTGCAAGATCGTTGATGGTGATCCTCAACTTACAAATATGAGCGCTGGCTTCCCGATTCCTGCTGGAAGAATTGATTTAGTTAAAGGCGCCAAGATTCATGTGATCGGCGTTGATTTTCCGGATAAACCAGTCACCGGGAAGACTCCACGCGAACTCAATGAATACCTAGCCATAGGTACGGAGAAATTCTGGAGAGCACAGTCTTCGGTCCCCGTTAAGTTCGATTGGGCTTGGAGTGACTCTTGGGTGAGATTTCCAGGATCGATCAATAGCTACTCACTAGGTGGATCATTTTTTGAAGGAAAATTCAACGGACCCGCTTACTTTAATTTAGCAAATCAAGTGATTGCTGCTGTTGATGCGGAGACAGACTTTTCTGGAGCGAATTTTCTTTTCATCGTCTTCCCTCCAGGTGTAAAGAATGAAGAGATTGGCACATTCCTAGTCCATACTCAAGGAACATATAGAACTAATGAAGGCAATATTTACAATCTCATTATGGCTGGTGGTGACTATGCCAATCTGGATACCTATATTCATGAGTTTGGGCATGGCTTAGGGTTAACAGATATTCGCGATACAACAGATTTAGCTCAGCAAAAATCTGATGGCATGTATTACGACATGATGAACAATCCAACGTATCCAGAGTTGCTTGTTTGGCATAGATTCTTACTCGGCTTTCTTCAACCTTCACAAATCCACTGCAAAGTAGATGCAGAGACATCCCGCCATTGGATTGTCCCTGTGGCAAGCGACTCTCAAGCTGTGAAGGGTCTTATAATTCCCTTAAGTACAACAGAGGCAATCATTGTTGAATCTCGACGAGCCATCGGCTTCGATATAAAGTTATCGTCTCGTTTGGATCTTGTTGGAGCAGTCGTCTATACCCTTGACTCAAAAGTTCCATATCGAAGAACACCAGTGAAAGTTATTGAAGTTTTGAAACAGGGATCCTCAGCAGTCGTGAATGGTTATAAAATCTCTGTCATCGAGTCGGGCCAATTTGGGGATGTCATCCAAGTTGAGCGAGGGTAATAGCTACCTCTAGACCGTAGGCATCGTGGGTCCACGGCCAAGGCCAGCGCGGCTCGGTTTGGACTCTCTGGGTGTGATGAGGGAGAATACGGGTTCCGCCATTGTGTAGTGGCTAGCACATGGGCCTTTGAAGCCCAGGGTCCAGGATCGATACCTGGTGGCGGAGCAATCTTGATTGCCCGCCGATGAAACCAGCGGAGCAAGTTACACTTCAGATATGAGCCCAGAAACAGTGGTTGTTCTCGCCGCTGGAGAAGGCACGCGAATGAAATCTTCAATTCCAAAGGTTCTTCATTCGATTTCAGGTCGCACACTTCTCGGACATGTTCTCCACGCAGTTAATGGATTGAACGCGAAGAACCTACGCATCGTTGTCGGCGCGGGTCGCGAACTCGTAGAAGATCACGTCAAGCAGATCGCACCTAAAGCCACCACTGTTTTCCAGGAGCACCGCGGCGGTACAGGCCATGCAACTCAATTAGCGCTCGCAGACATTAAAGTGACCGGCACTGTTCTTGTTCTTGCTGGCGATACTCCGATGCTTTCAAGTCAGTCACTAGCAGCACTTTTAGATGTCCACCATAAAGGAAATTTCTCAGCCTCTGTGATGACTGCAGAACACCCGGATCCAACTGGGTATGGCCGCATTATTCGAAGTGCAGATGGATCCCTGCTGCGTATTGTTGAAGAGCGTGATGCAACTGATGAAGAGAGAGCAATCTACGAAGTTAATTCAGGTGTTTATGCCTTTGATGGCGCAAAACTTACAGCAGCGATTGGTAAGTTAAAGAACGATAATTCGCAAGGCGAGCTCTATCTCACCGATGTTCTTGAAATCCTCCGGAATGATGGCGGATCAATTGCAGCAGTGCTTATTGAAGACTTCATTGAAATTCTCGGCGTTAATGATCGTGCTCAGCTCGCTGAGAGCGCTGCGCTCTTGCGAGATCAGATTAATGAAGGATTAATGAAGGCGGGCGTGACGATTGTTGATCCACTTTCAACGTGGGTAGATTCGACTGCAACAGTTGAAAGCGATGTCACGCTATTGCCTGGTACATGGATTGCTGGATCTACAACAGTTGCACATGGGGCCATCATCGGACCGCGCACCACATTGCTTGATTGCACCGTAGCAACGGGGGCGCAGGTAATTGAATCTCACTGCACAGGTGCGGCTATTGGTGCCGATGCCAGTGTCGGGCCATTTACATATTTACGTGCAGGCACAGATTTAGGTGCATCTAGTAAAGCGGGAGCTTTTGTTGAGATGAAGAACGCAGTTGTTGGGCAAGGATCGAAAGTTCCGCACCTGTCATATGTCGGCGATGCCACAATCGGTGAAGGCAGCAACATCGGCGCTGCCACAATCTTTGTAAATTACGATGGAGTGGAAAAACACCACACCACCGTGGGAGATCACGTACGAATCGGCAGCGATTCCATGTT
>JBIIRQ010000161.1:0-2656 GCA_044341445.1 Candidatus Planktophila sp. | reverse complement strand
GAAATTGAGAAGGCCGGTATAACCAAAGTGCATATTCAATCCGATTGCAGCTAGAGCAAAGATGATTGTATTTACGCCGATAGTCGCACTCAGCGTTTGCTGGATGATAAAGAGAAAGTCCATTTATCCAATCCTCTCCTTCTTACCCAGAATTCCTTGCGGCCTGATGACGAGGATGAGAATGAGTACGACAAGTGCGCCGACATACTTGAGTTCAGTTGGGATAAAGAGAGTAGATAACTGAACAAAGAGACCGATAATCAGTGATCCAACGAGTGCTCCATTGGCAGTGCCTAGACCGCCCAGAGTCACTGCAGCGAAGATCAGAAGCAACATATCTTGACCCATCAAGAAGCTCACCCCTTGATTGACGGTCACCATAACTCCGGCAAAGCTAGCAAGGGCTGCGCCAAGTATCCATACTGCGCGAATAACCTTCTGAACATCAATTCCTGATGCTGATGCCAATGCAGGGTTATCGGCAACTGCTCGACTGGCCTTGCCCATGCGGGTGCGAAGAAGCCAGAGAGTTGCACCAATGATAAAGACCACTCCTATTGCACTGGTGAGAATTGATTTAGGGGTGATGTTAAGGAGTCCAAATTCGAGCCCTGCTTGCCCGGCATATTGCGGTAGCTGACGAGTGTCTCCACCAAAGATAAAGAGGAAGAAATAACGAAGGAAGATAGCAAAACCAATTGAGACCACGAGCATGGCAATAAGGCCAGTACCACGACGACGCAATGGTTTCCATAAGTATTGATCTTGCAAGTAACCAGAGATGATGGCCCCGAGTATCACGGCAAGAGGGGCAGCGACTAACACCGGTAGTCCAGCGATCGCGCTTAAGTAATAGGTTAAAAGTCCAGCGAGAGTGAGAATTTCACCGTGTGCAAAATTGGTTAATCCGGTAGTTCCAAAGATCAGACTGAGTCCCAGCGCTGCTAACCCAATAACCAAACCGAGAAGGATTCCATCGAGAGTAAGTTGGGCAGAACGTTCTAGTAGTGATGCCTGTTCTACTCCAGGTCCTACAGGAAAGAGAAGGCGAAGATCGACGCCAAGCATAAAGACATTTGCCTTGACTGTGCCTTTCGTCGGATCGGTTAAGGCTTGACCTTCTGGTAAGTCGTCAATGTTGATAGTTGCACTGAAAGATCCTTTGGTGAGAATTGGAACTTCCCAGAGCCCTTGCTCATCGGTGGAAACAGCGGCCGAAAATCCTTCTGGACCAAGCACAGAAATTCCAACGCCTGGTATCGCAGCACCCTCTGAATCGGTAACGACTCCATAGAGCTTTGTTGGCGTCTCGGCATGCACTGGCGCTGCAAGAAATAATGGGAAGGTAATTGCAATGGTAAAGAGGAGTGCGGATCGACCAACAGTGAGGAGGTTAAGTCTTCTTGACATAGCACTCTCCAATTCCGGTCACGCTGTTGGGAGCTCGGACGCCTCCTTGGGGCCTAACCTTAGCGAGGACCCCTATCTTTCGGCAAGAATCATGCAGGTAATGCGTGCAGTACAAGTTCGCTGGCCCTGATCGTTGGTAATAACAACTTCATATACACAAAGAGTTTTACCAAGTGAGGCTGCTGTGGCAACGCCCGTTACGAAGCCAGATGTCGCTGATTTGTGGTGGGTAGCGTTGATATCAACACCGACAATGCGGCGCGATGGCCCGGCATGGAGTTGAGTTCCAACAGAGCCAAGTGATTCAGCTAAGACGACATTTGCTCCACCGTGTAAGAGTCCGATGGGTTGAGTGTTTCCTTCGACCGGCATACGTCCCACAAGGCGCTCAGGGGATGCTTCGATTATTTCTATCCCCATCTTCTTGTCGAGCGCGCCGCTACCGCGTTCACGGATTAACTGTAAAAAATCAGGTTGCGTCATAGCAGGCAACTTTATACCTAAGATTGGCCTCATGGTGAAGAAAGAGAAGCGGCTTCTTCTCATCGATGGTCATTCAATGGCCTATCGCGCCTTTTTTGCCCTACCAGCGGAAAATTTCACGACCGTAACAGGTCAACACACAAATGCCATTTATGGATTTGCCACGATGTTGATCTCGCTCTTAAAGGAAGAGAAGCCAACCCATGTCGCGGTGGCATTTGATGTGTCGCGAAAGACTTTCCGTACTGAGATATTTCCAGAGTACAAAGCAAATAGAGCGAAGACCCCTGACGAATTTCGATCGCAGATGTCATATCTGCATGATTTAGTTTCAGGATTTGGCATCACGCAATTTTCTGTCGAGGGTTTTGAGGCAGATGACATCATTGCGACGCTAGCAACTCGCGCTGCCAGCGATGGCTTCGAAGTCCTTATCTGCACTGGTGATAGAGATAGTTTCCAACTCGTAAATGATTCGATTACCGTGCTCTATCCAAAACGCGGCGTGAGTGAATTGGCACGGATGACACCTGCAGCGGTGCTCGAGAAGTACTCAATGAGTCCTGCGCAGTATCCAGATTTCGCAGCGCTGCGCGGTGATCCAAGTGATAACTTGCCCTCAGTCCCTGGAGTCGGCGAAAAAACGGCGGCTAAGTGGATTGTTGAATACGGGTCCTTGGAAAAGTTATTGGAAAACGCAGAGAAGGTTCCAGGTAAGGCGGGAGCTTCACTCCGTGAACATATTGAGAGCATTAGGTGCAAT
>JBIIRQ010000160.1:0-2670 GCA_044341445.1 Candidatus Planktophila sp. | reverse complement strand
CGCTATCGTTATTGGAAAACGTGCCCTCTATCTGAACTCACCAGAAGATTCAGCAAAGCACATCCTTGGCTACACAATTTCGCAAGATGTATCAGAGCGCTACTGGCAGTTGGAGCGATCCGGACAATGGGTAAAGGGAAAATCTTTCCCTACCTTTAATCCACTTGGGCCAGAAATCGTCACACCAGATGCGATTGATCCTAACAACTTGCGCCTTTGGTGCAGTGTCAATGGAGTGATGAAGCAAGATTCGAATACAGATGACCTACTCTTCGGACTCCATCACGTTGTCTGGTACATCAGCCAATTTATGGAGCTCTTTCCAGGGGACATCATTAACTCTGGAACACCATTTGGTGTCGGACTAGGGTTTAAGCCACCTGTCTATCTAGCGATCGGCGATACCGTAAAGACCGGTATTGAAGGAATCGGCGAGATAACAAGTAACTGCGTCGCTTATAAATAATTAGTCGACGTGAAAGACTTCAGGAATTGAAGCCCACCACTCTCCATCGGCGCGATCATTGACTGGACGTTGTAGTGGCCCACAGACATCCCACCATTCTTGTGTCTTTGGGTCTGCCGCCATCTTAGCCATATCGCCTTCATAGTCATCTCCTACATATTCAAAGTAAGAGAAAAGCAGCTCGCCATAACGGTAGATCGAGTAATTGCGGATATTTACTTCAGCAATCTTGGCCAGCACATCAGGCCAGACGGCAGCATGTAACCGCTCGTACTCTTCACGATTTTCATAAGGCATTCCAATAACTGCTGCATACCGTTTCATGATCGACCCTTTCGTTAGCGAAGCATTTTTTACAGAACTCCGTAGGCATTCCACGGCGTCATGTACCGACAATCTCCAAGATATTCTTTGCAAACCAATCTTGAATGGCAATTCCATCGTCAATTACTCGTCCCAGGCTAAAGAAGCCATGAATCATTCCCGGGCAATCTTTATAGACAACTTTATTTCCAGCAGCTTTAAGTTTTTCATAGTATGCAATTCCATCTGGTCGCAAGACATCGTATTCTGCCGTGATCATGATGGTCGGTGGTAATCCCGCTAGGGATTGGGCAGAGTGAGGAGCGGCATACGGATTAGCTCTATCCGCATCGCCATTGAGATACATCTCCCATAACCACTTCATGCGAGGTTGCGTGAGGCCATATCCAACGGCATTTGGCACATCTGGCTTATCTACAAATTCAGGACCATTACATGGATAGACCAGCCATTGATAGGCAAGGGCAATATCACCGCGATCGCGCGCAGCTAAGGCGACAGCGCACGCCAAATTTCCACCGGCGCTATCTCCGCCCACACCCAGGCGCGCAAGATCAATTCCTAAGCGATCGGCGTTTGCAACCGTCCATTCGAGACCTTCATAGCAATCATTGAACGGAATCGGGAACTTATGCTCTGGTGCTTTCTGATAATTAACCGAAACGATTACTGAATTAGTTTTCTTAGCCATCGCCGCTAATTGGGCATGGTATTTGGTTATGTAATTTAAAACCCATCCACCACCATGATAATAAACAAGCCCTGCACGTTTTTCCTGTGAGGGTCCCGATGGTGTGTAAATTGCAACCGCAATATCAGCAGTCGAACTGGTAAAGAATTCGATTCTGATATTAACGCTTGGATCTACCTCGCCACCGATATTGGATTGGTCGTGAGAGAACTTACGGGCAACAGTTGGACCTGCAGCGATCATGTCAGGAAGATTTGCAGCTGCTACCAAATCAAGAAAAGCTGCTGCTTGCGGGTGAAGTGTCATGAAAAGACTATAGGTGAATCAGAGAACGCTTACAAGGTCATCCCAGACCTTGTTCTCTATGACATGGTTAAACTCATTGATATTTATCGACACTTCTGTCGGAGTACGACAGCCAACAAGGACCGACTTCACAGCTGGGTGACGTAGTGGGAATTGCAACGCCGCACTTGTGAGTGAGACCTGATGCCCTTCAAGTACTTCGCGAATCTTCACCGCTTTTGCAATTAATTGGTCGCTAGCGGGCATGTAATCAAAAGTTGCACCTTTAACTGGATTTGCCAGGATGCCTGAATTGAAAACCCCTGCTGCAATCACATCAACATGTCGATCAAGGGCTGTGGGCAGCAATTCTTTCAATGCGCTCTGGTCAAGAAGTGAGTAACGCCCGGCAATTAAAACCATATCAAGATCAGTTGCTTTCATGACCCGTGTTGGAACTTCACATTGATTCATGCCAATCCCAATTGCCTTAATAATTCCTTCAGAGCGCATGCGCTCAAGCTCCGGAAATGCCTGCAGAATCGCTTGCTCTTCGTGCGCATCGGGATCATGGATGAAGAGAATCTCTACGCTATCCATCCCGAGTCGAACTAGTGATTCTTCTAGAGACTGTCGAACACCCTTTGCGCTAAAGTCGAATTTTCTCTCAACAGTATTGTCGGCATCGATGAAATACTCATCGATATCTGTTGTCGATGGAACTAGTACGCGGCCCACCTTTGTTGAAAGAATGAAGGAAGATCGTGCGCGATCGGCCAGTGCTCTGCCTATGCGACGTTCGGCCGTTCCTTTTCCGTAATGCGGTGCGGTATCAACAAAATTAATTCCACCATGGAGAGCGGTGATGAGCGTATCGCTGCAATCCTGATCACTTACCGAGGTG
>JBIIRQ010000019.1:0-9519 GCA_044341445.1 Candidatus Planktophila sp. | reverse complement strand
ATTTTCCATCTCTACTCGACGAATCGCTTTTCCGGAGAGTTGTACACGTAATCCTTCTTCGTGAGCAAGGTTTTGTGGAGTTGTGATTTGTTGCGCAACTTCGTGCAACGTTTCACCTTCGAGTGCGTTGTTCCATCCCATGCGACCAAATGCTGAACGAGCATTAGGGCTGGCATAGGTGATGGCTCCATTAATATCTAAACGTAAGAGTCCATCACCAACTCGAGGTTGTGGATCAAAGAGCGAACTTGCATTTTGATATGGAAATTTTCCTTCAGCAACCATTCGATATAGCTGATGTGCAATTTCACGATAATTAAGTTCCAGACGTGAGGGCTGGCGCATAAGTTCTGAATCTCGGTGACGAGAGATAACGGCAATCACTTCTTCTTCATAAATGACCGGTGTAGTTTCCTCTTTAACCATGTGATCACCAAAACGCTCTGGGACTGTGTCGCGAATAATCTCAGCGCTAGAGAGAGCCCGATCAATGTGTGGCCGATCCCCCCATTGGATTTCTTCTCCCAAAACATCATGTGAGAACACTGTCGCTGCTGTCATTGGGCGGATGTGGGCAACAGCGACATAGCCTGTTGGCCAGCTCTTCATATCTTTTCTTAGCGGCACCCAGAGAATCAGATCGGCGAAGGAGAGATCTGAGAGAAGTTGCCAATCTGCTACTAACTCTCGCAGCCGATAAATTTGCTCAGAGGTGAGTGGACTTCTTCCTCGAATAAACTCTTCTAGCGCGGGCATTTAAGAACTCCAGGACGGAAGCAAGTTTTCAACTTCCTGAATTGCATACCAGGTAAGGTCTTCCCCGTCAGGAGAGACAAGAAAGATGCACGCTGCCCAATCACGATTAATCTCTTCCGAGACTTTGATGCTATCTGCGCCTTCTTCGATGATGACATGGGCAGGAACATCTCCAGCAAGGACAAAGCCAAATCCCTCTTCGCGCAAATCTAAGGACTCTTCAGCTGCCAGCATCGTCAGGATAAATTCGCGCTCTTCTTCATCGAGCTCGCTGTGAGTAGCAACAAACTCAGCAGTGGCCGCAAAGAGTATTTCGATTTTTAGCGGCTCCCCTGAGATGAGTGCGCTTACTTCTTCAAAGGTAAGGCCGACATAAGCGCGCATAGGAAAAGGGTACAAGGTCTAAGCGGTCAGCGCAGCCGCCAATTCTAGATACTTCTTTCGAAGTAAACCACGAGGATTACTCTCCATCAATATTGATCTATCCTGCTCTGCCGCGTTAGCACCTCGAGTATCTAGGGGAAGTACGCGAATGGCATGGGGATGGCTGGGTGCAACAAGTGAGAGAAACTTTTCTTCTTGGGTATCTCCACGCTTTCCAGCGACCCTATGGTTGAGAATAAAAGTTTTGCGAGCCCGCAGTGATTGTTTTGCCATCAAATCTTGAAATTGGTGAAGGGAGTGAGTACTCACCGGACGAGGTGATGCAATAATCCACAAATCATCAACATTTTCTAAGATCCAATTAGAGAATGTGTTCTGCCATCTTCGTTCAGTAATTGCCTCTTGCGCCTTCGGGATTAAGCCACAATCGATTATTACAAAGTCAGTGCGCGAGCAGGCATCGATGAGAGTCCCATTCATCGCCGCTGCATTCTCACTTGTCAGTTCGAAAACTTCCAATAATGGGCTGACGCGGTTGGGCTCTGATCCGTTGAGATTTCGTTCACCCAAAAGAATTGCAACTGCTGGAAGTTGGTGATGGGCATCAATAAGGAGAACTTTCTTGCCAAGCACATTAAGTTCAATCGCACAATTGATCGCTGTCGTTGTTGCTCCATCTCCATGGCTAGCGCTAGCAATAGCGATCACGCGCGAGCGTCGCGAAGCTGAGCTACTTAATCCTTGCTGTCGAAGTGGCGCTCTCCCCTGCGCAAGAATTCGGGCCATCAATATTGCTGCATCCTGAGTTCTATCTGCGAGATCTCCATCAAAGAGTCCTTTCTCGATTCCAGCAAAGCCGACGGATCTTTCGATCAAGGCTGAGATAGATGAGAGAAATTCTGGGTTCAAACCTTGGATATCACTTGAGTAAATAAGTAACGGTTTAATCTCACCAGAAGTTTTTAAATACTGGGCAAGAAGTTCACTATCGACGGCACGAAAGAGTACGTTCCATCCCTGTGAATGCAAGGTTCGCGCAACGAAGCTTTCAAATTCAGGGTCGCCGATTGCGGTCACAACATGTAACTCAGCCATGTGATATGACCACGACTAAACGCCCATGTGAAGTCCCCGCAAGAATTTTTGCGACCTGTGAACTATCAACTGAGACGGTAATCGCAAGGCCAGAGCAAAAATTTGATCCTTTACGGTCAATCGACTCTAGAAAAATTCCCGTGAGTAAGAGTTTCGGGGTACTCAGGCTCTGACTATTTATAGCATCTGGTACCCAGTAGAGAGAAATGGGCTCCCCCACTTCAATCATTGCCGGAATATCTGATGAAAGAATGTTTAACGGAACTTGTTCAGTATCGAACTGTTCTGACTCTTCGGTAAGAGCGCTCACTGCCAGAAATTGGCCTGCACCAATCAAGTGTGTACTCATCATTCCAATGGGTGAATTACTCTCTTCAAAGTACAACTCTGCATTTTCGATAAGGGAAGCATCGAAAAGAGCTATATCTTCAGAAGTTACTAGGGATCCTGGCGTAATTGGATTGCGTGCTACCCAATAGTGTGAAGACTGATCTGATAGGGCAGCAAAGGCGAATGAAGAGAGCAAAGCGGCGAGAAAGAGGGTGCAGGCAACAATCACTCGCGGAGAGCGGAGAGAGAGTGAGGTCGTTACAGAAGGAGTTTTTGAAATCATAGGTGGAGCAAAGAGCATGGAGAGTTTTCCTCTCCATACTTTTACACAGTCACCTTTAAGGGTGAGTTAACTTCATCTTCTGAGTTGATCTCTGCTCTAGCGCGGCGCTAGATGGTTGGCGGCATGACAATTCATAGCACCCCTTCCTTTACCCTCATATCTAGTAATGAAGATCAGGCAATGTGGAGCCATCCCATCCTCGATCTCTATCCACAGTCACATCTCAAGCCCGCCCTTGAACCGCGACCGGTTCAAAAGGCAAAGCTCTATCTTGTTCCTTCACATTGCGATAAGAATTACGGAGGTGATGATTGTGACGGTGAAGATTGCCCCATACCAACATCGGCCAGCGAACTACCTGAGCTCCATGCCTGGACTATGACATTTGCAGTAGCCCTCCTTGAAATCTGG
Source organism: Candidatus Planktophila sp. (assembly GCA_044341445.1). Lineage (GTDB taxonomy): Bacteria > Actinomycetota > Actinomycetes > Nanopelagicales > Nanopelagicaceae > Planktophila. The sequence goes on along the minus strand of JBIIRQ010000019.1, from coordinate 6,260 downwards.
GCTGGACGTAGGCAGCCGGCTCAATTAATGGCGCGCTGTCACAGAGTGATTTACAACGAATTAATTCGCAAAACAGGATCACAGAGAGAGATAGGAAAAATTCGTACGATCTATCAGAGTCAACCTCTAGACGGGATCTGCGAATCCACGATCACCGTACGATTTGGTGAAAGGTTACGAGCGATCACTATTCGATTTGAGGGCGTCGATGGACGCTGGCTCTGTACCGAATTAGATCTTATCTAGAGAGGAATTAAGCGGCGCCGTGACAGCGCTTGTACTTCTTTCCAGAACCACAAGGACATGGCGCGTTACGAGTAACTTCATTTTTGGTAACCGCACCGGAGCCATCAGATGCGGTGTATGAGAGAGCGCTTACCTCTGCAGGTTTTGCATCAAGTGACGGTGCTGAGACTTTCTTTCCTTCTTCAACACTGACCTGCACGTTGAAGACAAGACTTGCCAGCTCTTCTTTAATTGCATCCATCATCGCAGAGAAGAGCTCATAGCCCTCTCGCTGATATTCAACAAGCGGATCACGTTGTGCCATGGCGCGGAGTCCGATTCCCTCTTGCAAATAATCCATCTCATAAAGATGCTCGCGCCATTTTCGATCCAAAACAGAGAGGAGAACTTTGCGTTCAAGTTCACGCATCACTTCAGCGCTAAGTTCTTCTTCGCGCTTTTTATGGGCGCTCTCGGCATCTTCCAAGATTCTCGCTGTCAAGAACTCGCCATCAAGGCCATCAACAGTTCCCACTTCGTTGATGAGGCCTTCAACGGTGAGAGAGATTGGATAGACCAGCTTGAGAGCATCCCACAACTTCGCCAAATCCCAATCTTCAGGGTATCCCTCTGCCGTCGCTGCTAAGACATATGCCTGGATCGTATCTGCTAAGAATTGACCGACCTGAGATGAAATATCTTCACCTTCTAAAACCAGACGTCGCTCTCCGTAGATCACGCTACGTTGGCGATTCATTACATCGTCATACTTAAGAACATTTTTGCGAATCTCAAAGTTCTGAGCCTCGACCTGTGTCTGGGCCGATTTAATTGCGTTGCTAACCATCTTAGATTCGATGGGTGCATCTTCCGGTAGACCTGCAGCAGAGAGGAAACGTTCTACTAGCCCAGAGTTAAATCGGCGCATTAAATCATCTTGGAGCGAAAGGTAGAAGCGAGATTCACCAGGATCGCCTTGACGTCCAGAACGTCCACGCAGCTGATTGTCGATGCGACGAGATTCGTGACGCTCTGTTCCAAGAACATAGAGTCCACCTAGTGCGACAACTTCCTCATGCCCAGTAGCAACAGCAGCCTTCTGCTTTGCAAGTTCGATTGGCCATGCAGCTTCATACTCAGCAGCGTTGTCAACAGGTGAAATACCGCGGCGTTGTAATTCAAAATCTGCCATGAATTCTGGGTTTCCACCCAACATGATGTCAGTTCCTCGACCAGCCATATTAGTAGCTACAGTGACAGCGCCTTTAACGCCAGCACGAGCAATGATGAGCGCTTCTCGTTCATGATGTTTAGCGTTGAGAACTTCATGTGGAACACCATTTTTCTTGAGAACGGCTGAGAGTTCTTCAGATTTTTCAACACTAACTGTTCCCACAAGAACTGGCTGCCCTTTTCGATGACGCTCAACAATATCTTCTGCGACAGCTATGAATTTTCCTGTCTCTGATTTATAGACAAGGTCAGCAGCATCTTCTCTAAGCATCGGACGGTTTGTTGGAATTGGAACTACACCTAGCTTGTAGATTTGGTGAAATTCTGAGGCTTCGGTCATAGCAGTTCCGGTCATACCTGAAATCTTTGAGTAGAGGCGGAAGTAGTTCTGCAAGGTGATCGTCGCCAGAGTTTGATTCTCATCCTTGATCTCAATCCGCTCTTTCGCCTCAAGAGCTTGGTGCAAACCATCACTATATCTACGACCAGAGAGCATGCGGCCTGTGTGCTCATCAACGATGAGGAGCTCGCCATTCATGACAACATAATCTTTATCGCGCTTGAAGAGTTCCTTGGCACGAACAGAGTTATTGAGGTATCCGATAAGGGGTGTATTTGCCGCCTCATAGAGGTTTTCGATGCCCAGTAGCTGTTCAACCTTTGTGACACCTAATTCAAGGATCGCAACTGTCTTCTTCTTCTCGTCAACCTCATAATGTGTATTTCGAGTGAGTTGATTACAAATATTTGCAAACTCCACATACCACTTGGTGGCTTTATCGGCTGGACCACTAATAATGAGCGGGGTACGAGCTTCATCAATAAGGATTGAGTCAACTTCATCGACAACGGCAAAGAAGTGATCACGTTGCACGCACTCTTCTAGGCTCCATGCCATGTTATCGCGTAGATAATCAAAACCAAATTCATTATTTGTTCCGTAAGTAATATCGCAGTTGTAAGCAGCGCGACGCTCTGCCGGCGTCATGCTATTGACGATTACTCCAACGCTTAATCCTAGGAAGCGATGAATTCGCCCCATCCACTCGCTATCACGCTCTGCTAGATAATCATTTGTAGTGACAACGTGAACACCTTTTCCAGCGAGGGCATTGAGATAAGAAGGAAGGGTTGCTACAAGAGTCTTACCTTCACCTGTGCGCATTTCAGCGATGTTACCCATATGCAGGGCGGCGCCTCCCATGAGTTGAACATCGTAATGGCGCTGTCCAAGGGTACGTTTTGCTGCCTCACGAACAACTGCAAATGCTTCGGGGAGAAGATCATCAAGGTCTTCATCTTTTTCCAGACGTGATCGGAACTCTTCTGTCTTTGCACGCAACGCCTCATCGCTCAGTGACACGATTGATGACTCAAAGGAATTTACTTCTGCTGCAATTTTTGAGAGTTGGCGGAGAATCTTTCCTTCTCCAGCGCGCATTAGACGATCAACTATTGATGACATCAAAGACCTTTCAAAGAATACGTACTCTGTTGAGCCCGGTTACTTTAAATACTGATGCAAGGGGGGTCCCCTGTTTCACTGGGTATATCGTAGGGGTTTTGCCACGCAGGCAGTAATTGCGCCGATAACGCAGAAACCCCCTGCATGCAGGGCCCTTCCCGCCTCTCTCAGGGTCGCTCCGGTGGTAACGACATCATCGACAATTATTACGGGGGTGTTAGCCCCTGGTGCCCTTTCTGTGCACTCGAGTGATTGGCTGAGATTTCTCTGCCGCTCTTTGGCATTAAGTGAGGATTGATCCTGGACTCGACGAGTATGGCGCAGTAGCGGGAGCGCGCGCACATATGGATTCTTTGACAACTCAATAGTCTGCGTAAAAATAAAATTTCTACCACGTCTTCGCGTTGCTGAATTCCTTGAAGGGACTGGAACTAGGTCTGCAATGCCTTGTTCTCCATACATGTAGCTCAGGCTATGAGATAACGCTTGAATAATGAGTTGATCAGCATCTAACAAACCTGACTCTTTAGAACTCAGAAGTACGCGCTGAGCAACGCTGGAGTACTCAACGGCAGAGTACACAGGAAAAGAGTTCACTTCGGAAACTATCTGCATGCGATAGATGTGCGGGTTCCACGATGCGCGACATTGTGAACAAATCTTTATTCCGAGCTGTTTACACCCTAAGCAACGTGAGGGGAAGATAATCTCTGTTAAAGATGAAAATGAAATCACCGAAGTAATTGTCGTTCATCATGCCCACAAATTTCTTAGACATTCCTCCGATGTGGATTAACTGGTAGTGGGCGCGCCACAATCTGATTCCCTGCAATACGCGGAAGTGTTAAGACAAAATTTGCACCGTCGCCGAGCGCTCCCCAGGCATCAAGTTCACCGTTATGAAGTCGTGCATCTTCAAGTGCGATCGACAGACCCAGACCAGTGCCTCCACGGGTTCTCGCGCGAGATGGATCAGCCCGCCAGAATCGGTCAAAGACGCGGGTGAGTGAAGCTGCTTCCATTCCTTCCCCATGATCTCTCACGCTGACTGCAACTTCGGTGGCAGTTTCAACACATTCAATCTCTATCGGTTTTCCATCCGAATGATCGAGGGCATTTGAGATCAGATTTCGCATAATCCGTTCAACTCGCCGGAAGTCAGCTCGAATATGCACTGGGTAATGTGGGGCATCAAAAGTGATTTGTGAATCCGCCGCCTCAACATTCACACCAAGATCTGCAATACATCTACGAACTAGCGCAGTGAGCTCAAAATCCGTGGGTTCAAGAACAGCAACTTCTGCATCAAATCGACTGACCTCTAAAAGTTCTTGCAAAAGCTTTTCGAAGCGATCGATCTGTGCGGTGAGAAGCTCTGCGCTTCGAGCAATCACCGGATCAAATTCGTCGCGTTGAGCATAGATGACATCTGATGCCATACGTAGGGTTGTGAGGGGTGTGCGCAATTCATGTGAAACATCCGAGACAAATCTTTGCTGGACCTTTGATAGGTTTTCTAATCGACCAATCTGCCCTTCAATCGATGCCGCCATCTCATTAAAAGCTGATCCCAATGTGGCGATCTCATCGCTGCTCTTCACGCGTAGTCGTTGAGTAAAATCACCTTGTGTAAAAAGGCTAGCGACCCGAGCAGCATCTCGAACAGGTCGTACCACTTGTCTCACCACTAAATATGTAATCAATCCGATGAGCAGAAGCAAGACAATTCCGGTTAAGAGCAGGGAGTTTTGAACCAAGTCCAGCGTCGCTCCTTGGTTGGCTAGGGAGAAAACTAAATACATTTCGTACTGGCCAGATCCTGGAATGTTTACACGCTGGCCAACAAAGAGAGCTTCAATTACGTCTCCATCGTTATAAGTCAGAGGTGCGTATTGATGGACAAGTACAGCAGAATCAGATATCTCATCTCTTAATTCTTTCGGTATTGCTGAAGAGAGAAGAGAATTTGACGAATAACTGTAATCGGGCTTCAGGACCTTACTTTCGATTTCTTCCTTACTAAAAATTTTAATCAAGATAAGCTCACGTGAGCTTTCGATAATTCCAACTGAGATTGATGTTGCAATAATCTCATCTACACCAGCTTTAATGATTTCACTTGATTGCCCATCAACAAGTAAGAACTGATAACGAGCGTTATAAAAGATAGATCGCGCATCAGATAGGGAAGTTTCTAGGCTTACCTCCTTGATTCCATCCGAGAGTTGAGAGTAGAGGGCCGATCCGGTCAACCAGACAACGCCTAGGGAGAGAAGAACTGTAGAGAGAATAACTTTTGCAGCCAGAGATTGTGAAAGAGGGGAAAGTTGTAACCTCATCAGGATTCTTCCGTGACTCCAGCTTTATATCCGACCCCTCGCACCGTCGTTACTATCTTTGGGCTCTCAGGATCGTGCTCCACCTTTGAACGAAGCCGCTGAACATGAACGTTTACCAAACGGGTATCTGTGGAGTGGCGATATCCCCACACTTCACTCAGGAGTGAGTCTCGTGTAAAGACTCTCCCTGGTTCTTTGGCAAGGGCTACAAGTAGATCAAATTCAAGGCGGGTGAGAGAAATCGCTTTACTCCCCCGTTTCACTTCGTGTGCTGTGGCATCAATGACCAAATCACCGATAGTAAGTAACCCTTTTTGATCAGCATTTGTTCGACGTAAACGTGTACGAATTCGCGCAATCAACTCAGAAGGGTGCTTAAAGGGTTTAACCATGTAATCATCGGCTCCAGCTTCAAGCCCAGCGACAATATCTTGCGTATCGCCTTTCGCGCTCAGCATGACGATTGGAACCATCGACTCGGCACGAATTAATTTACATACTTCAACTCCATCTAACCCTGGCAACATCACATCGAGAAGTACGAGATCAGGTGGATTGTTTCTAAACACATCCATGACTTCGTCCCCGCGACTGACGAGATCCACGTCGATGCCGGCACCTGTTAAAACGATGCCGAGCATCTCCGCAAGATCCTGGTCGTCATCGACGACCATGACTAAGGTCATTAGCTACCGTGCTCCCAAGAGTTCAAGTACATATCTTGAGCAGGAGTTAAAACATCAATACGACCACCCATGCTGATGAGCTTGAGTGACGCAACTTCTTTATCAATGTATTCCGGAACCATGTGAACGCCAGCCTTAAGGTTCTTTGCTTCCTTAACGAGGTATTCAGCGGTAAGGGCTTGATCAGAGAATGACATATCCATCACAGAAGCTGGATGGCCTTCAGCTGCACCAAGGTTTACGAGGCGACCCTCTGCAAGAAGGAGAAGGCGACGCCCATCTGCAAGTACATATTCATCAGTCTGATGACGC
>JBIIRQ010000159.1:0-2699 GCA_044341445.1 Candidatus Planktophila sp. | reverse complement strand
TTGCAAGATATTGCAATTCTTACCGGTGCCACAGTTATCTCTGAATAAGTTGGTCTAAAGCTTGATCAAGCTGGTCTAGAACTTCTTGGAAAAGCTCGCAAAGTAGTTATCAGCAAGGAAGAAACCACCATCGTTGAAGGTGGCGGAGATGCTGACCAGATCAAGGGCCGCGTAAATCAAATTCGCGCCGAGATCGAGAAGAGCGATTCAGATTACGATCGCGAAAAACTACAAGAGCGTCTAGCTAAGTTAGCTGGTGGCGTTGCTGTAATTAAGGCAGGCGCAGCTACTGAAGTTGAACTTAAAGAGCGCAAGCACCGCATTGAAGATGCAGTGCGTAACGCAAAGGCTGCAGTTGAAGAAGGCATCGTTGCCGGTGGTGGCGTTGCACTCTTGCAGGCAGGAACAGCTGCATTCAAAAAGCTTAAGCTCGAAGGCGATGAAGCAACTGGTGCAAAGATCGTTGAAGTATCGATCGAAGCACCACTGAAGCAGATCGCAGTCAACGCAGGTCTTGAAGGTGGAGTCATTGTTGAGAAGGTGCGTCACCTCGAGTCAGGTCACGGCCTTAACGCTGCAACAGGTGAGTACGTCGACATGATCAAAGCTGGCATCATCGATCCAGTAAAGGTCACACGTTCTGCCTTACAGAATGCTGCATCAATTGCCGCACTCTTTATTACAACCGAGGCTGTCATCACTGATAAGCCAGAGAAGAAACCAGCTGCTCCTATGGGCGGCGATGGCGGGGGAATGGATTTCTAATCTAATTCTCGCTTAAGAATTACCAGAACAGGCTCGCGATTAACGTCGCGGGCCTGTTCTGCTTTATCCTTACTCCATGACAATGTCGGCGCAAGAGATCGCACGTAATGCCGCAATTGTCGATGCCGAAAAACCCGCGCAGGTCGGCGCCTTTATCTCTGTAGATATCGACCGCGACAATCGTGTCTCAACATTTTTATTTGAAGCAGATCTTGCCGGCTATCAAGGTTGGCGCTGGTGCGTCACCGTTGCAGAAGTTGAAGATGGTGCAACACCAACAATCTGTGATGTGGTTGTACTTCCTGGTCCAGATTCACTGATTGCACCAGAGTGGGTTGAATACCGCGACCGTATCCTGCCTGAAGATATTCAACCTGGAGTTATTGTTCCGAGCATTCTTGATGACACTCGATTAGCACCAGGTGTGCACTCGTTGATTCAAGATGAAGAACTTGATCCAATGCAGGTATTTGATTTAGGTCTTTCACGTGCGCGCGTACTATCAATCGAAGGACGCGATCAGGCGAGTAAGCGCTGGTATGCCGGAGATAGCGGACCGAATGCTCTCATTGCGCAGAGCGCACCTAAACCTTGCCAAACATGTGGTTTCTTCTTGCCGATCGCTGGTTCACTTCGCGCATCCTTCGGTGTCTGCGCCAATGCGATTGCACCAGATGATGCACGCGTAGTTTCAGTTGATCATGGCTGCGGTGCGCATAGCGAAGCGACAATTAAGTAGCACCGCCCTATCAATCTGCGATAAACTCACCTTTATTGTTTCTACCCAAGGAGTATCCAATGCCTACAGGCCGCGTTAAATGGTTTAGCCTCGAAAAGGGCTTTGGTTTTATCGCATCCGATGAGGGCGAAGATGTGTATTTAGCAGCAACGGCACTTCCTGAGGGCGTCACAACGGTTAAGCCTGGAACAAAACTTGAATTCTCTGTCATTGATTCTCGCAAGGGACCACAGGCGATGTCGATTCATATTGTTGATGCACCTGTCTCACTGGCTGAGAATTCACGAGTGAACAATGATGATCTCGCTGCGATGATCGAAGATACGATTAAGATTTTGGACAAAGTTGGTAATGGTCTACGTCAGGGTCGCCATCCATCTGGAGCTGAGGCAGAGCGTTTAGGTCGTGTATTGCGTGGAATTGCAGGCCAGCTCGAGGCTTAAATGCCGCTGCGACGATCTCGCCTGATTGAGTATCGGATACCAACGACACCTAGCACTGCACCTGCAACGCAAGTCCACACATACTTTGAATCATAATCAAGGGTGATTGCAACCATTCCAGCGATTAGCCAAGCAATAGTTCCGATTGCTACAAGTATGACAACAGTTTTTATTGATGACTTCTGGACCATGCGACTATAATAACGCGGGTGCGCATCGATGAGAACGGAAATTGGCGTTCTTTCCGGCACAGAAATTATCGAATTCTATTTTCAGCAAACGCCCTTTCCAATATCGGTTCATGGGCCCAGCGCATCGCCCAAGATTGGCTTGTTCTAGAACTGACCAATAACAATGCTTATTACTTAGGCTTAGTCACAGCAATTCAATTCGCCCCATTTTTAATCTTCACACTTCATGGCGGACTTTTAGCTGATCGGGTAGATAAACGCTTGCTTCTGGTTCTGACAAATACTTTTGGCGGATTATCCGCACTCGTTTTGGGAGTTCTGGTTGTATATGGCAATGTCGAACTCTGGCATGTTTTTGCCTGTGCGGCGGTACTTGGGATTTCAGGTGCGATTGATAATCCTGTTCGCCAATCATTTAATGCTGAGATCGTGGGACCTGTAGATTTAGCAAATGCCATCAGTTTAAGTTCTGCCAACTTTAATGCTGGTCGTCTCATTGGCCCCGCGGTTTCAGGCTTTCTCATAGCTCATTTTGGGACAGGTCCATCTTTTCTTATCAAT
>JBIIRQ010000158.1:0-2700 GCA_044341445.1 Candidatus Planktophila sp. | reverse complement strand
TTGGGATCGGCGAATTCGACCCAGTCACGGGCAAAACCTGGTTTAACTTCGGACATAGGTGCAGAGCCTACGCGTACTCTTTCGCTATGGCTAATCAGCAGAAGGTTGCAATTATTGGGGCTGGGGTGATGGGAGAGGCGTTAATTGCCGCCCTTGTCTTAGCAGGAGTTGCACCAGCGATGATTGTGATCGTTGAAAAACGAAGAGAGCGCGTTGCTGAATTAACCGATCGATATGGTGTGACTTCACAACCTCTTGATGAAGCTGTCTCCACCAACGATGTAATTCTTCTCGTCGTAAAGCCACAAGATCTGCAGGCACTTCTTCAGGAAATCGCACCAACTATCAATAAGAGCGCGTTACTCCTTAGTTTTGCCGCAGGAAAGCGGATCGATTTTATCGCGAGCCATCTTGGTACTGGCAATCCGATAGTTCGCATCATGCCAAATACACCGACACTGATCGGGCTCGGCGCAGCAGGATATTCATGTGGGGCAGGAGTCTCCCTTGAACAGAGAAGCTTTGTCTCATCACTTCTCAGCGCTGCTGGTAAAGCAATTGAAATTGATGAGTCACTCCAGAGCGCAGTTACTGCAACAAGTGGATCTGGGCCAGCGTATTTCTTTGCATTCGTAGAAGCGATGATTGATGGTGCGATCACACTTGGCCTCAGTCGAGAAGATGCAACGACGCTCACTATCCAGACGATCACTGGCTCTGCTGCCTTGTTGGAAAAATCGGGGGATTCACCAACAACGCTGCGTGAAAAAGTCACTAGCCCGAATGGGACAACTGCCGCCGCCTTGGCATCATTTTCAGAAAGTCACCTGTCAGAGATTGTTAGTCGTGCCATGAAGGCGGCCCATGATCGCGCGGATGAATTGGCATAATGCGTAAACTTTTTGTAATTCTTGTAACACTTACAGCATTAGTAGCTACTCCATTCGCTCATGCCGCCCCCAAATCTATATCTGCCGTTGAAATTACGAAGGTATCAGAAGTAATTGACCACGAAGGTGCGGTGATTAGTAGCCAAGGGATAGCGCTGTTTTCAAATGCTGAGAAGAAAGTTTCGATCAATTTTCTTGATTTCTCAGGTGTCGAGAGATGGAATCTGACGCTACAAGACCACGCAGATCAAATTGTTATGGCTGCAACATCAGATAGAGAGGGAAATATCTGGCTTGCCGGACTCACTGCAACAGCGGTTGAGACTGCTACTCCCGTTGAAAGTGGCCTAAACGTTGACGATGTAATCGTGGAGCCTGTTCCAGAAGTACGTGGTGATCTCAATGCACTCACACTGTGGAAGGTTTCCAGCACGGGATTACTACTGACAACTTTCTCTGAATCAGCTACTGCACCTCTTTTGATTAATGCGATCTCTCATTCTGCAAGCGGGATTTCAATTTTGGGAGATCGAGGTGCTGGCAGTGTTCTCGTAAACGTGACGATTGATGGAAAATTCTCAAAGGCGGTAACCATCGGAACCGGAAAGAGTTCCCTGACATCGATTTTTCGTAATGCTGATGGCTCGGCACAATTATATGGATCAAGTGCTGAAATCCTTGGCGGCAAAGCTCGTGTAGGTACTCGTGATGGAATTCTTGCAAAAGTAAGTAAATCTGGTTCCCTCACAAATGTAGTGAGGAGCTCTGCTAATCGCGCAACTCGAAATTGGCAGAGTGCAACTTCTACATACTTTCTCACTGGCGAGGTGAAAGTTGGCAATAAATCAGAGAGCGCATTCACAAAATTTGATTCAAATTTTTCCCCACTATGGACCCTGCGTCTTCCATCTCGATCAAGTATTGCAGCAGCTAGCGGACCAAATGGATCACACTATGCGCTCTTTAACTCGACATCAGCGATTCCTCGAGTCACAAGTTGGAGACCAACAAAGCCAACTCCACTAGTACTCCGGTTTGATACAAAGGGAGTAATCACCCAGGCCCTCAAAGCAAGTCAAGTGAAGTCCGTACGCGCGATGTCTCATGTGATTGGTGTGGGATTGATAATCGTGAGTGGCTCTGGAATTTACAAAGGCTAAGGTCTAGCAAGAGCAAGACTGCCATCAATGTGAGCAGCTACTGCAATCTTTCCATTGACCGTAATCCATCTACTGCTAATTCCATTAATCATGCTGTTTCGGGTAACCAGCGAGACCTTTTTAGTCGCAAAATTAATGATACAGAGGCGATCCTCACAATTAAAGAGAGCTGAATTACCGTTGGTGCGTAGCCAGCGGTTAGGTGTTCCAAATTTTGAGGTATTAAATGTTTGGATATCTATTGACCCGCCCAATACTGCTGAACGCAATTGTGTTGGTTTTGGGATCTCTGATGTTCCAAGCCACAGTGCAAAGGTGCGCTTTGGCGTAACAGAAAGAGCGACGTCATATCCCGTCATGGCTAAGGATTCTCCCGACTCTTCCAAAGTTTGAAAAATCCACTTACCTGGATCGATACTTGATCGAGTAGCTAATCGAATGGCACCAGATGTTGCCTCTTTCTTCTGGTTAAGAACAAGAATCGAGTCATAGAGCACGTAAGTCTTCTTGCCGTCGTATCCAGCGGCGAGATGGAATCCAACATCGCCAGTGGTGCGACCATCGGTCTTGCGATCACCATCTACGAGTTCGTAGACCCACTTTGTAGCACCGGTCACTTTGTAAGCTCCCAGCAAAATTCCTTGAGACTC
>JBIIRQ010000157.1:0-2741 GCA_044341445.1 Candidatus Planktophila sp. | reverse complement strand
GTGATCTTATTGTTCATATAGTTGTAATGACACCAACCAAGCTTTCGCGCGAGCAGGAGAAACTCCTCAAAGAGTTTGCTAAATCTCGTGGTGAGGTAGTCGGTGAATCACATACAAAAGATAAGAACCAGAGCTTTCTAGGTAAATTTAGAGATACATTCGGCCGCTAATGCGCACCCTCTTTTTCGTCCCCGATCTTCCAGCTGTGGTTGGTTCGCGATACACATTTGATAATGAAGATGCCCTCCATGCGATACGTGTTCTTCGTACTGGGCCTGGCGAGATTTTCTGGCTCAGCGATGGCAAGGGTGCTTATTCAACAGTCAAGGCGATTGAGGTAAGTAAGCGCTCTATGGAGTGTGAGGTGATTGAAAGTGATTATCAAGAGCCACTTGCTATCGAGTACACCGTTATTCAGGCGCTGCCTAAAGGTGATCGCTTAAAAGAGTGTGCTGCGCTTTTAACCGAAGCTGGTGCTGACCGAATCGTTTTTTGGAATTCGGCCCGCAGTATTGGCAAGGCGGATAAAACTCTGGAGAAGTTAGATGTGACTATCCGCGAGGCTAGTAAACAGGCCCGCCGCTTTCGCATTCCAGAAATCATCGGTCCAATAAACACCGCCGAGGTTATCGATGAGATCGCAAGAACTGATTTAGCGGTCTTGTTCCATGAAAGTGCAACCAACAAACTTTCTGCAATCTCAGCAGCCTCGCCAAAGAGAGCGCTCATTATCATCGGGCCAGAAGGTGGAATTACAGATGAAGAGCTTTCAGCCTTTACTTCAAGTGGAGCAAAAATTGCGCTGATGGGCCGTCCTATATTTCGCAGCGCTCATGCCGGTATTGCAGGACTTGCCGCCCTTCAAACACTTCTTAAGAGTTGGTAAACCACTACCCTTTTCTCATGGCGCTAGATCCCGATTGCATCTTCTGTAAAATCATTGAAGGCGATATTCCGGCAGAGATCGTCTACCGTAATGAAAATGTTCTCGCCTTTAGCGATCTCAACCCACAAGCACCAACACATGTATTGATCATTCCAACGCTGCATGCCAAAAACGCCGCTGAGATCTCAGCTATCTCTCCGACGATTATCGCTGCCATGCACCGTGCAGCAGATGAGATTGCGAGCGAAAAGGGGTTGACGGGCTATCGCTCGGTCTTTAACACTGGGGCAGATGCCGGACAGTCAGTTTTTCACGCTCACCTTCATCTCTTGGGTGGTCGTGGACTGGCATGGCCCCCAGGCTAGGACTAGATTTATCATCATATGGAGCGCACTCTGATCACCGTCCCACCTGCCATTCCCATGGTTGCACTCCTCGGAGTCGGCGATAGCAATATCAATATTATTGAAGCTGGATTTCCCTCTGTCGCAATGACAGTCCGCGGAAATGAAATCACACTCCGTGGTCCGCACATTGATTGCATCGCACTAGAAAAACTCTTTGCTGAAATGATGGTTGTTATTCGATCTGGGCAAGCGCTCACCACAGATGCTGTTAAGCGAAGCATAGAGATGCTTGCACAAGATCCGATTGAGCATCCAGCTGAGGTGCTTTCACTGAACATTGTCAGTAATCGTGGACGCACTATTAGGCCAAAGACGGCCAATCAGAAACATTATGTTGATGCTATCGATGAGAATACGATTACTTTTGGAATCGGCCCTGCCGGAACGGGAAAGACTTATCTGGCGATGGCAAAGGCTGTTGCTGCCTTGCAGGCAAAGAAAGTTAATCGCATTATTTTGACTCGCCCGGCAGTTGAGGCAGGGGAGAAGTTAGGATTTTTACCTGGAACCCTGACTGAAAAGATTGATCCATATCTGCGCCCACTCTTTGATGCCTTGCACGACATGATTGATCCAGATTCAATTCCGCGCTTGATGCAAAGCGGTGTCATTGAAGTGGCTCCACTTGCATTTATGCGTGGCCGCACCCTTAATGATTCATTTATTATCTTGGATGAAGCGCAGAATACAACTCCGGAACAGATGAAGATGTTTCTTACTCGCCTTGGATTTGGTTCCAAGATGGTCATCACAGGAGATGTCACTCAGGTTGATTTACCTAACGGTGCTAAGTCAGGTCTTCGAATTATCCGTGACATTCTCGGTGAAGTCGATGACATTTCATTTATCGAGCTCACTGCCGAAGATGTTGTCCGTCACCGTTTAATTGGCGACATCGTCAAGGCTTACGATGCCTTTGATAGCGCAGCCCAAGCCCCTCGAAATATTCGACACAGCTGATAACAAGATGACGATTGAATCAAACAATCGCTCTGGAGAACTTGTTCCAAGCGATGAGATCACCTCACTGATTTCCTACTCTTTGCGCGCCTTAAATCTCAATCCCGATTGTGAAGTCAGTCTTACATTTGTCGACGAAGCGGAGATGACAGAGCTCCATATCAAGTGGATGAATGAACCAGGCCCTACCGATGTCCTCTCTTTCCCAATGGATATGCCAGAAAATGATGGCGATGCTGTCACCCTCGGAGATATCGTGATTTGCCCATCGGCTGCGGTGCGACAAGCTATGACCGCTGGACACTCAAGCAATCATGAGTTCTTTATTTTGGCTGTGCACGGATTACTGCATATCCTTGGATATGACCACGCACATCTGGAGGATGAGAAAGTAATGTTCGCCCTGCAGGAGAAATTAGTAAAGGAATGGGGAGAGTCCTAGTGGACCTTGTCTCGGTCATAGCAATCATTCTTTTGATCGGATTTGC
>JBIIRQ010000016.1:0-10226 GCA_044341445.1 Candidatus Planktophila sp. | reverse complement strand
GCAGATGCAGCGGCGCAATCACTCATTGGTGATCACGGCGCAGTAATCACTCTGACAGAGAGTTATAGAAATCCAACAGAGCGCGATGCGGTGATGGCGGCTAGTGCCACGGAAGAGGCTCATCTCATTGCCCACTACTGTAAAAAGGCCCATCTCCTTGATGGAATTCCTTACTCAGATATGGCAATTATTCTGCGCTCAGGTGGTGCCGGTGCATCTGCAATTCGCCGGGCCTGCATGCAAGCCTCGATTCCTACAGTGGGTGAAGTCGAAGCCCTCGGTAATAACGTGGCAATCGCGCCCTTCTTATTGTTGGCACGTATTGCAACGAATCCAAAGAAGTTGACCTTAGCTGATGTCGAAGCGCTCCTTACCAGTGAATTTGGTGGAAGTGATGCGATCTCACTTCGTCGTATTCGAAGATCACTTCTAGCAGCACGTAGCGATGATGATCTTCGTACCGGTTCAGCGATGCTTATCGACGCTCTTATTGATGGCGATATTCCAATCGAGGATGCACCCGAACTCAACCGCGTGCATACTCTCTTATCTCTTGCCCGTAAATCACTCGCCCGTAAAAATCCAACAGTCCATGATCTCTTGTGGGCAATCTGGAGCAATGCATTAACAAGTGGTGGCAGCAAGGTAAGTGATGCGTGGCGAGATGCTGCCTTACGTGGTGGATCTCGTGGAGCTGCGGCAGATCGCGATCTCGATGCGATGATCGTTCTCTTTGATAGCGCCGCACGATTTATCGAACGTTTTCCAGGCGCTGCTCCATCGGTCTTTCTCGATCAGATCAGTGAAGAATTTATCGCAGCCGATGTAATCACATCTAAAGGTGTGCGCCCTGATGCGCTCGAGATTCTGACAGTTCATAGCGCTAAAGGTCGGCAATGGCCCCTTGTAATTGTTGCTGGTGTGCAAGAGGGGATTTGGCCAAACCTGAAAGTGCGATCGACTCTCCTTGGCGCCGAACGTTTAGTTGAACGCGAACGTCATGGAGATCATTTACCCGATCGAGAACTGCAAGCGATCACCGCTTCATCTCTTCTTGAAGATGAACGACGCCTCTTTCATGTCGCGACATCTCGCGCAACATCACAGTTGCTGGTCACAGCAACATCGCGCGAAGATGATGAACCATCGATTTTCTTCCATGAAATATATGAAGAAATACATGGTTTTGCAGTCGATTCGCCCCAGGCAGCCACAGCCCAACCCGCTCGGCCACTGACGGCTCCTGCATTGGTGGCAACCCTGCGTCGCAATTTAGCGTCAGAGAATTCTAAATCAGCTGCAGATCTTCTTGCCACTCTTGCAGCTTCAGGAATATCACTTGCCCAGAGTGAGAACTGGGTTGGCGCACGCGCACTATCGACAGATGTACCGGTTGTTAAAGCGGGCGATCCTGTCTATGTCTCACCTAGCGGAGCCGAACCTTTTACTGAGTGTGGAGTGAAGTGGTTCCTAGAAAAAAGTGGTGGCACCAATGGCGATGGTGTTGCACAGTTGTTAGGTTCTGCCATTCACGAGTTTGCGCGACTTAAAGTTGAAAGTCCCGGAATCACACATGATCAGCTTGTAGAAAAACTGGAAAGCTCGTGGTCACTGATAGATCAATCAACCGGTTGGCTTAGTTCTGCCGCCCTTAAGCGGGCAAAACGTATGCTGGAACGCTTTGCCCAGTATCACAACGATATTGAGACCAAGAGTGATCGTAGCGTTGTCGGAGTCGAGCTAGATTTTAATATCTCCTTCGGTAACGTGATTGTCAAAGGAAATGCCGATCGTATTGAAGTAGATGGTGAAGGCAAGTACTTTGTCGTTGATTTCAAAACTGGAAAAAACCCAATTGCTCACAATGATGCGCTCACTAACTTACAGCTTGCCTGCTATCAGCTTGGTGTCATTATGGATGGCTTTGGCGACAAACTTACAGGTAATCAAACCAGCGGTTCGCACCTTGTTTTTCTTGCTCACGATACAAAAGAGGTTGCACTCCGCCATCGTCCTGTTATTGATGCAGATGAAGTTCGCCAACAGCTATCTATTATCGGTGCTGGTATGGGAGCTGCAACATTTACTGCAACAGTCAATGAGATGTGCCCACGATGTGTGGTTCGATCATCCTGTCCGGTACAACCAGCAGGTAAGTCGGTGATCTCATGATTGAGAAATACTCACCACTTCAGGTAAGTGCCCTGATTAGAAGCGTAGATCAAGGCTTTTATGACCCCACCCCCGAGCAGGCGGCAATCATTTCCATTGCCAGCAATCCATTTGAACCTGCCGTTGTCATTGCAGGTGCAGGCTCAGGTAAGACTGAAACTATGGCATCGCGCGTGGTCTATCTCGTTGCCAATGGTTTTGTACAACCAGATCAGATCTTAGGTCTGACATTTACGCGCAAGGCAGCCGGTGAGCTCTCTGCTCGTATTCGCAAGCGTCTTCGTCAATTACAGGTTGCGATGGAGAAGGCTGGCCTAGAAGTTCCCTTCACATCCCTTGATACCTCAGTGACTACCTATCACTCATATGCTGGTCGCTTACTCAGTGAGCATGCAATCCGTTTTGGTATCGATGCTGATGCGCAACCGATGGGTGAGGCCGCACTCTGGATGTCAGCGAATACTCTGGTAAGTGATTGGAACGATCCAGATTTTATCTATGAAGGCGCACTTAACACCGCAATAGATGATGTCATGGGATTGGCATCACTGGTTCTAGAACACCAAGTGCAACTTGACTCAATCCGCGCCGCTGACGAAAAAACTTTGACAGAGCTTGCACAATTCTCCGGCGGACTTAATGACGAAGTACGAGCAGTTGCCCGAACGGCTCGCCAACGAATCGCGCTCTTGCCACTGGTTGAACGATTTATTGAGACTCGTCGAAGCGAGGGTGAACTCTCCTTTGATGATCAGATGTCACTTGCTGCAGATATCGCGATGAAGTTTCCAGATGTGGCAACAATCGAGCGCGGTAAATACGCCGTCGTCTTACTCGATGAATATCAAGACACCTCTCAATCACAGGTACGTTTACTTTCAGCGCTCTTTGGTAACGGCCACCCTGTTACCGCAGTTGGTGATCCATGCCAATCGATCTACACCTGGCGCGGTGCATCTGCCGGCACTATTGGCTCCTTTAAAGATCACTTCCCCAAAGCGCCTGGCTCGAAAGGGCGCAAAATATATGAGCTTTTAACCACCTTTAGAAATGATGAAGCAATTCTTGAACTCGCCAATGAAATCTCGTTACAGGTGCGCTCACTGGGTGGGCTCGATGTCTCTGCACTCAAAGCGCGACCAGGAGCCGGTAAAGGCGATCTTGTTGTCGGTCTCTTTGAAACTATGGAAGCTGAAGCCACTGCCATCGCTGAATACATCCAGCCACATTGGAATAACCCAGAGCGTTTAGTTGAAGGAAGTAAAGTCCCAAAGAGTTTTGCAGTTCTGGTCCGTAAACGTTCGCAGATTCCGGCGGTGCAAAACGCCCTCGGTAAGGCAGGAATCGAATGTGAAGTTGTTGGCTTAAGTGGCCTTGTTCATGTTCCTGAGATCGCAGATATTGTCGCAATGCTCTCGGTTATTGCCGACCCAGATGCCGGTGCATCATTAATGCGCATTCTTACCGGTCCTCACATGGCGCTAGGTGCTGCCGATATCGCTGCCCTGGGTGCCTACTCGCGCTCTCTCGCAAAAGAATCTGCCAGTGATAGCAGATCTCTTGTAAAGAAAATTGTTGCAGGAAATCCAGATTCTGCAGAAGCCGATGATCAATTCCTTGGCTCACTCATTGATGCACTCGATGACATTGCTAGGGCCGATAAATCTCACTTTAGTCAGGTTGGTTACCAACGCCTTACCGAGTTTGCGGCAGATCTCAGACGACTTCGTTCGCGCTCTGCCGGAGCAATCACAGATCTCATCGCAGAGATTGAGCGCTATCTCAACCTTGAAGTAGAAGTTCTCTTGCGCGATGGCACGCGATCAGGTCGCCGACATATTGATCGCTTTATGGACGAGGCGGCAAAGTTTGCCCGCAACGGTGCATCACTAAACGCTTTCTTACAGTGGCTCTCGATTGCTAGCCGCGAAGAAGGTGGCTTAAAAGCTGGCGCTGCCGAAGTTAATTTTGATGCGGTGCAGATTCTTACGATCCATAGCGCAAAGGGCGCCGAATGGGATCTTGTCGCAGTGCCAGGCTTAGCGCAGGGCACATTCCCGAGTGATCACAAGGGCGATCCTGATAACTGGATTACCAACGAAAGGCATATCCCCTTTGCGCTGCGCGGTGATGGCGCGCAACTTCCACTCTTCTCGTGGAATGGTGCGACCTCAAATGCTGATGCTGGAAAAGCGGTAAAGAAATTTAAAGAAGAGTGCAACAGATTTAAAGAGCAAGAAGAGATTCGTCTGGGATATGTTGCAATGACTCGCGCAAAGACTCATCTGATCTGCACCTCATCGTGGTGGCGAGATGGCCAGAGACAAGTTCCTCCATCATCAATTTTTGAGCAAGCACAATCTGTTGCTACGCGAGTGGGACGAATAATAAAACTAGAGGATGCTCCAATCGATGGTGCGAAGAATCCGCTCCGTGAAAATCCTGCCAGCGCAACGTGGCCACTCGATGCTCTCGGTGATCGTCGCCAACAATTTAACAACGAGATCGCTCTCGTTCTCTCTAAAGCTCCCATCTCACTTGATGCAGCTCTGGCTGACTCCCGTGATAGCGAGGTAAGTTCGTGGATTCGAGATAGCCAAGCGATCATCAATGAATTTGAAAAGTACAAAAACGCTCTGGCACACGTTGTGCTACCCCCACGGTTAGCAACCTCTACCTTGATTGCACTTCATGAAGACCCTGCAGCGCTTGCACTCTCCATTCGTCGCCCAATGCCACGGGCCAGCGATGAATTCTCTCGTCGTGGTACCGCCTTCCACTTATGGATTGAAAGACACTTCAACTCGCTCACCTTCTTTGATGATGAAGATTTTGATCTTCTTGAACCGCTTGAAGCAGACCAAACCCTAGAAGAGTTAAAGAGCGCTTGGCTGGCCAGCCCTTGGGCTGGGCGCACACCGCATGCAGTGGAAGTTCCCTTTGAAACTGTCATCGCTGGAGTTCTTATCCGCGGCCGTATCGATGCTGTCTATAAAGATGGCGATTCATATGAAGTAATTGATTGGAAAACGGGCTCGAAAAAGCTAGGAAAATCAGCGGCTATTCAATTAGCTGTCTATCGCCTAGCGTGGGCAACGCTACAGAATATCGAGCTGGAAAAAGTCAGCGGAGCATTTCACTATGTACCAACGGGAGTTACTGATCGCCCAACAGATCTGATGGGACGTGATGAATTAATTGCTTTGCTTGAACAGTTTACTTCCTAGCTCAGTTCTAGCTCAGTAGAGAGCGGTAAGTGATCACTGACTCCAGTTGCAACAGTTGGAAGCTGTCTTGCCCCTATGGATGAGCGAGTAAGAATGTAATCAAATTGAATCTTTGCACCCCAACTTGGATATGTTGCTTGAGTTGCCAATGATCTCCACTGAGAAGCAACTACGGGAAGATTCTTTGGTAAGTTTAAATCACCGACAATTAGTGCCGTGGAATTCATTTCACTCTCTAATTCAACTGCCCACCGTTTAATCGCACGAAGTTGTTTGATGTTATAGCCCGGCACAAAAGAGAGATGTGTGTTGATTACAGTCACTCCATTTGCAAGAGTCGCTGCTAGTGCGATGCGAGGTTCATCTCGAATATAGATTGGGCGAAGTCTTCCCGGCTTACCATCTTCACCTGGCACCAAAAGTGGCATACCAATAGGTGCGTTACCAAGATCTAGACGATGCCACTTAATCACCTCAACCGTTGAAGCCAGAGCTATTCCGTATCCGCCTTCTATATCTGTGAGTTTCTCTGAATTAGTAATGATTTTTTGATCGCCAGCAGTGAGCTTTCTCCATTTTTCGCCAGGGGTGCCGATAATGCACGGCGCAAATGCAAAGTGTCTGGCACCGATACTTGAGGCAACTTCTGCAATCTGATTCACATGGCCGGTGCGCGGAAGTTGATAATCACATTCTTGAATTGCGATCACCGCAGGAGATAGCTCGGCAGCGATCTTTGCTCCCGCCTGGGATAGCGCCCCTGCCTGCAGTGTGGGGGTGGGCGGGATGGCCATTCCATGCAGGATATTCCACGAGGTGATGCGCATAGCGAGCAGGCTAGTACCGTTGCCCCTTATGAGCGCGATCAACCAACACCCGTCACGGATCGATCGCGCCGGCCACCTACGTGAGAACCCAACAACTCTTGCTCAGCTCTGGACTCGCGCCAAGATTCTACAGATTGTCCAGGGGCGCTTGCCCAGCGATGGATACCTCAGTGCAGATCAGGTCGCAACCTTAATTGCCAGTGGTGAATTTAAAGAAGGCTCACGTTATTTTCTGGGGTTAGATGCCATCACGCAAGATCCATATTTTGCATGGGATACCGAGTGGAGCGCTGCAAAGACTGATGAAGAGATGAAAGTTGGTTTAGCAAGACTGCGTGAAGTCGGGATTGACTTAACAAGTATTGATGCCGAACTAGCTATGCACGCTGTTGCCTTATCAAATTGGCACCAATCGCATCCACGTTGCGCGCGGTGTGGCGCACAGACTCGAGTCGACTTAGGTGGCGCGGTTCGCATCTGTGATGTCGATAAGAGCCAACATCATCCACGCACAGATTGTGCCGCGATCGTTCTTGTCCGCGATAACGATGATCGAATACTTTTAGGACATCAACCAGTATGGCCGGAAGGTCGTTTTTCTACCTTTGCCGGATTTCTTGAACCTGGTGAAACTTTTGAACAATGTGTTGCTCGTGAAGTCCTTGAGGAATCTGGTGTGAACGTTCGCTCCATCACTTACCTCGGCTCGCAACCGTGGCCTTTTCCAGCTTCGATCATGATGGCCTTTGATGCTGTTACAGATTTCCCTGAAACCGCGCGACCTGATGGCGTAGAAATTTCAGAGGTAAAGTGGTTTACCCGAGATCAATTCAAAGCTGAGGCAAAAGCGGGCACACTTTTATTGCCACCAACAATCTCGGTGGCACGCAAAATGATTGAACGTTGGCTGGGTGAGGTTGCTGTTGGGAGCGAGGCGTGGAGATAACTCCAAATCTGCGAGCAGATGAAATAGTTGCAGCACTCGATGATGATCAGCGAGAAGTAGCGCTAGCTACTCGCGGCCCCGTCTGCGTTATTGCAGGTGCTGGTACCGGTAAAACTCGCGCCATTACACATCGCATCGCATATGCCGCAGCGATAGGAACAATGGATCCATCGAAGGTATTAGCACTTACCTTTACCGCTCGCGCAGCCGGTGAGATGCGCACACGATTGCGATCACTCGGGGTTCCCACAGTTGCTGCGCGCACAGTGCACTCTGCGGCGCTGAAGCAGTTGATCTATTTCTGGCCCACCGTCTTTGGCGGTCGCACACCTGATTTAATGAATAGCAAGACCGCATTTCTTACCGAAGCAATCAACCGTGCCAATTTATCGGGCGAGCTGCGCAGTACGTCGCGCGAGACTATGAGAGATATTGCAACTGAGATCGAATGGGCGAAGGTCTCGCAAGTTGCACCGATCGATTACCTTGATCAAGTGGCAGAACGATCGATTAAGCCACGAATTAAGCCCGAGCAGATTGCTCAGATCTATGTCGCCTATGAGAGCTTGAAGAAGCAGGAAGTTGCCATTGATTTTGAAGATGTCCTTCTTCTCACTTCAGCGATGCTAGAAGAGGAACGAGCGGTGCGCGAACGTGTGCAGGATCAATACCGTTATTTCACAGTCGATGAGTATCAAGACATCTCACCCATCCAGCAGCGACTTATTAACGCGTGGCTCGGTAGTCGGAAAGATATCTGCGTTGTGGGAGATCCGGCGCAGACGATCTATTCATTTGCAGGGGCGACTCCGGTTTTCTTAAATACTTTCACACAACGTTTTCCAGAAGCACAGGTGATTCGCCTCAGTACTGGTTACAGATCAACACCAGAGATCACCTTCGCCGCAAATGCTTTACTGCGCAACTCTTCGATGGGGCAAGAACTCACCGCTAGCAATGACCATGGACATCGCCCTAGCGTCGATGGATTTAAAGATGAAACAGCTGAGATCGCCGGCATTATTTCGCAGATTACCGCGCTCTTAAGCGAAGGCACCGCGCCACAAGAGATTGCAATCTTGGCGCGAACAAATAGCCAACTTAAAGGTATGGAACGAGCGATGAATAGCAAAGGTCTTCCATACCAAGTACGCAGCACTGAACGATTCTTCGAACGCCAAGATGTGAGAGATTTTCTCAAGCAAGTCCGCCAGGCATCTGTTATTCCAACAGAAGGTGCCACATGGCTCGATGAATTGCGAACAATCGCTCAGCCGTATTTAACGGGTGAAAGTATTGATGGAATTGCCGCCTTGTTGCACCTGGGACGTGAACTCGATGACGACGAAGGATTTTCACCAAAGACTTTGCGCGGATTTTTACGTGAAGTTGAAGATCGCGTCACTCAAAACAACCCACCGACAATGCCCGTTGTCACCCTTGCCACTCTTCATGCGGCAAAGGGTCTTGAATGGGAGCGCGTATTTCTCATCGGAGCATCTGAGGGAATCTTGCCGTTAGAAAATGGATCAACGGGAACAACGGATGCGGTAATTTCAGAAGAGAGACGTTTGTTCTATGTTGGCATGACCCGCGCCAAGGTTGATCTTCATATTTCCTACCGTGGCCAACCCTCCCGCTTCTTACGCGAATCTGGGTTACTCACCAGTTCATAAACCTGCGTATAGCCCATTGTGTGCGCTACTGCGCAGGAATTAATTCATTTGCATCGAGTGATAGTGATGCTCTACCCTTTTCCCTATGTCCGTACAGGGAGTATCAACACAGGTAGCAGTAGCTGCCGCGATCTCCCATGCCCATTCACATCTAGCCACAGCTGCCGCTGCAAAGCGAACATCTTGGCGACCTGCATCAAAGCCAGCGTTTTATGCTGCTTTTTATGCCACAGCGGATGAGGCAACCGGAGGGATATTCGAGTAATTCGAAATAACCCAACCTAGGGCCTCAAATCCGAAAAGGATTTAGAGGTCCTTTTTCTTTACCCAGAGAAAACCGAAACCAATACCGACAAGACAACCAGAGAAAGACACCAACGAAAGATCGAGAGAGAAAGAGGGTGAGAACGATGAGCGTTCTCTTCAGTGAACTGCAACTGCCAGGCTGGGCGCAATCCGGCGAAAGAATTGGCCTTAACGATGTGACATTCACATACGACGATGCCAAGGCCTTTACCTTGCCCTGCCACACTGCAGATCCCGAACTCTTCTTCGCCGACGATGATGCAGCAACTGCTGCAGCAAAAGCGCTCTGTGGTGGATGTCCGATGCGTAATGCCTGTCTTGATGGCGCACTATCTCGACAAGAGCCATGCGGAGTATGGGGCGGACAGCTGATCGAAGATGGCGTCATTATTGAACGTCGTCGTCGTGCGGGCCGGCCACCAAAGGTCTCTGCTGCCTAAAGACGGTTGCTACTTATTTCCGCTGACATCGTGGACAAAAGTGTGACGAGCGCGCTCCAAAAACGATTCTTCGAATTGGCGCACCGCAACGTGGACACGGTTCATCCTCACGCCCATATGCAGAAAGGGATTGATCGAAGAATCCACTCTCTCCATTTACGTTGATGTAGAGATCATCAAAAGATGTGCCGCCTTGAGTAATTGCTTCCTGCATTACCTGTGTTGCACAATCAATGACCGCGGCGATCTTTTTTCGAGAGAGATCTGAAGTGAGAGATTCAGGATGCACCTTTGCACGCCAGAGCGCCTCATCTGCGTAAATGTTTCCAACCCCAGACATAATCTCTTGATTAAGCAGGGCTGTCTTGATCCGCACCTTTCGTTGTGCGAATTTCTTAATGGTTCCTTGATAATCAAAGTCAGGATCAAATGGATCGAGTGCAATATGGTGAGCAGAGCTCGGAACGCCATCGGTGAGTTGCTCTATGGAGAGCCAACCAAAGGTTCTTTGGTCATTAAAGACAAGATCGAGCTTTCGCCATGATCTCTTGAGCAAAAATTGTGCACGAATATGTTTGGCAGCGGGGCGATCTTTCTCTTGAATAAGAAATTGTCCGCTCATTCCAAGGTGG
>JBIIRQ010000156.1:0-2750 GCA_044341445.1 Candidatus Planktophila sp. | reverse complement strand
CAGCAGTAAGTGTTGTCTTTCCATGGTCAATGTGACCGATGGTGCCGATGTTGACGTGCGGCTTGTTACGCTCGAACTTGGCTTTTGCCATTTTGTTTCCTCTTTCGTTTTATCTAGTGCTTAGTTATTAGGGGTTGTGCTGTTTATTTATTAGGGATTATTCGCCGCGAACTTTCGCAATGATTTCCTTTGCGACGTTGCCTGGAACTTCGGCATAACTGTCGAATTCCATGCTGTAGCTCGCGCGACCTTGTGTTCTGGAGCGGAGATCTCCGACATAGCCGAACATCTCTGACAACGGAACTAGCGCCCTAACAACGCGGGCACCTGACCGCTCATCCATGGCCTGAATTTGGCCACGACGACTGTTGAGATCGCCGATGACATCACCCATGAAGTCTTCAGGGGTAACAACTTCGACTCTCATCACTGGTTCGAGAATTGCAGGATCAGCAAGTTTTGCTGCTTCCTTAAATGCTGCGAGACCAGCCACCTTGAATGCGAGCTCCGATGAGTCAACATCGTGATACGCGCCGTCAAGAAGAGTTACTCGTACATCTGTAAGTGGATAACCAGCAAGTGGACCTGAGGTCATCGCTTCCTTACATCCGGCGTCTACTGAAGGGATGTACTCCTTCGGTACGCGTCCACCTGTGACCTTGTTGACGAATTCATATCCGCCTTCAATTTCACCAGTTGGAAGTGGTTCGACTGCAATCTGAATCTTTGCAAACTGTCCAGAACCACCGGTCTGCTTCTTATGTGTGTAGTCATGGCGTGCAACTGCCTTACGAAGAGTTTCGCGGTAAGCAACTTGTGGCTTACCAACGTTAGCTTCAACCTTGAACTCACGACGCATGCGGTCTACCAAAATTTCAAGGTGGAGCTCGCCCATACCAGCGATGATTGTCTGTCCAGTCTCTTCATCAGTGTTGACGTGGAATGTTGGATCTTCTTCAGAAAGACGCTGAATAGCAACGCCAAGTTTTTCTTGATCGCCCTTTGTCTTTGGCTCGATAGCTACAGAGATAACTGGTGCTGGGAAATCCATTGATTCAAGAATTACTGGCTTTGCAGGATCACAGAGAGTCTCACCTGTTGTGGTGTCCTTAAGACCCATAACAGCAACGATCATTCCTGCACCAACATTGTCACGCTCTTCGCGCTTGTTGGCGTGCATCTGGTAAATCTTTCCGATGCGCTCTTTGCGATCCTTTGTTGAGTTAAGGATTGTTGATCCTGTCTCAAGGACGCCAGAGTAAACGCGGATAAATGTAAGTTTTCCAAGGTGTGGATCAGTCATGATCTTGAATGCGAGTGCTGAGAATGGCTCATCGTTCTTTGGGAAACGCTTGAGCTCCTTCTCTTTATCATCCATCTCTGTACCGACGATTGCATCGACATCAAGTGGTGATGGAAGGTAGCGAGTTACAGCATCAAGCATTGGCTGTACACCCTTGTTCTTAAATGCAGAACCTGTAAGTACTGGTGAAAGCTTTGCGGCGATTGTTGCGCGGCGGATTCCTGCGATGATCTCTTCTTCTGAAACTTCAATACCCTCAAGGAACTTCTCCATAAGTGCATCATCATTTTCTGCCAATGTTTCGAGCATCTCAAGACGAGCAGCCTTTGACTTCTCGAGCATGTCAGCTGGAATCTCTTCAATTGTGTAATCTTCGCCCTTCTTTGTCTCTCCGCGCCATACAAGTGCCTTCATTGCGATGAGATCAACGACGCCGATGAAATCTGATTCAAGACCGATTGGAAGTTGTAGAACGAGTGCAACTGCGTTGAGGCGATCCTTGATCATGCCTACACACTTATCAAATGAAGCACCGGTGCGGTCTAGCTTGTTAACAAAACAAATACGTGGAACTGAGTAACGATCTGCTTGACGCCATACAGTCTCAGACTGTGGCTCTACTCCTGCAACACCATCAAATACTGCAACTGCGCCATCGAGTACGCGAAGTGAACGCTCTACCTCGACTGTGAAGTCAACGTGGCCAGGTGTATCGATAATGTTAATGAGGTGGTCTTTCCACATACAGGTGGTGGCAGCTGAAGTAATGGTGATACCGCGCTCTTGCTCCTGCTCCATCCAGTCCATGGTTGCTGCACCTTCGTGCACTTCACCAATCTTGTATGAGATACCTGTGTAGAAAAGGATGCGCTCAGTAGTAGTGGTTTTGCCCGCGTCGATGTGAGCCATGATTCCAATGTTGCGAACCGTAGCTAGATCGATCTTCTCTACTGTTGACGTTGCCAATTAATGATCCTCTTCTCGTCTTTTCGATTTACCAGCGGTAGTGAGCAAACGCCTTGTTTGCTTCCGCCATTTTGTGGGTATCTTCGCGACGCTTCACAGCTGCTCCGAGACCATTTGATGCATCGATTAATTCATTCATAAGGCGCTCTGCCATTGACTTCTCGCGACGAAGGCGTGAGTAATCAACGAGCCAACGAAGAGCAAGAGTTGTTGAGCGGCCTGGCTTTACCTCGATTGGAACCTGGTATGT
This sequence comes from Candidatus Planktophila sp., assembly GCA_044341445.1. Taxonomy (GTDB): domain Bacteria; phylum Actinomycetota; class Actinomycetes; order Nanopelagicales; family Nanopelagicaceae; genus Planktophila. The sequence continues at coordinate 231 of JBIIRQ010000156.1, read as the reverse complement.
AGCTCCACCAACACGACGTGAGCGAACTTCAACAGCAGGCTTGATGTTATCGAGTGCGCGCTTGAGTGTGATCACTGGATCAACTTGTGTCTTTCCGCGTGAACCTTCAAGTGCACCATAGACAATGCTTTCAGCAGTTGAACGCTTACCGTGAAGAAGTACACGGTTGATGAGCGCGGTTACAACAGGTGAGTTGTAAACAGGATCAGCAACAACAGGAGTCTTTACTAC
>JBIIRQ010000155.1:0-2755 GCA_044341445.1 Candidatus Planktophila sp. | reverse complement strand
AGAGTGAGCTCTTGCGCATATAACCAGCTAAACCTTCAACGGTTGAGAGAAGGATTCCACTTGGTAACTTATCTTCAAGACCCATGTCTTAATCCCATTCCAATCCACCACGTCGCCACACATATGCGAAAGCGACAAAAATTGTGCCGATAAAAATTGCCATTTCAGCTAATCCAAAAATTCCAAGCTGATCAAAGGTGACAGCCCATGGATAGAGAAAGACCATTTCAATATCGAAGACAATAAAGAGCATTGCTGTTAAAAAGTATTTAACTGGAAAGCGTCCACCTTCGAGTGCTTGTGGTGATGGCTCGATTCCGCACTCGTATGCCTCCTGCTTTGCGCGGTTATAACGCGCTGGCCCTGTGACTGAGGCGATCCCTACCGAAAAGACGGCGAAGCCAAAGCCGATGGCGAAGAGGATGAGGATTGGTACATATGGATTAGCGCTCACGGGGCGTAAGTCTAGGCGGTGGCAGCGGGTGCAGCAGAACGGCTAAGGGGCTACAGCCATGTGAATTGCCACAACTCCGCCGGTCAGGTTCTTCCAGCCAACCTGTGTCCATCCGGCATCGACGATTTGGGCTGCGAGCGCTTTCTGATCGGGCCAGGCCCTAATCGAATCGGCCAGATAGATATAGGCATCAGGGTTGGATGAGGTCTTGCCGGCGATAAAGGGCAGGGCGCGCATCAAATAATTCATATAGATCGCTCGGAATGGGGCAAAGGTGGGGGTGGAGAATTCAACGATGACCAGGCGGCCACCGGGTTTGACGACGCGGCGAGCTTCAGCCAGCGCTGTGGCAGTGTTCTGGGTATTGCGAAGACCGAAAGAGATAGTAAAAAGGTCAAAGGCGTTATCTTCAAAGGGCAGCTTCAGGGCGTCGGCCTTGATGAAGGTCAGATTTGGACGGGCTTTTTTGCCGGCGGCGATCATTCCTTCGGAGAAATCGGCAGCGATCACATCGGCACCGGCGGCAGCCAGTGGGGCCGAACTGGAGCCAGTACCTGCGGCCATATCCAGGATCTTCATCCCCGATGCTGGAGCGATCACCTTGGTCGCGGCTCTGCGCCAAGCCTTGGTACGCCCCAGGCTCGCAATGTCATTGACGATGTCATAGCGACGAGCAACCCCATCGAACATCGCAGCTACTTCCTGCGGATTCTTATCCATATTCGCTCGCGACATGCACGTATTCTCGCTGAAGGTAGGCTTAACCACAACTTCGATTGTAATGATGGGAAAAGAGATGACTTCTAGTCGAGCACAATCACAGACTCTTCGCGCCGCACTCTTTCCGGCATCTACTGCTCTCACTCAAGCTACTTTTCTTATGGGTGGGGTCGCATTTCTGGCGGTGCTGGCACAGATCGCAATTCCAGTTCCCGGTTCACCGGTTCCAGTCACAGGTCAGACGCTTGGCGTATTTCTCATCGCGACTACGTATGGCGCTCGCCTTGCTGGATTGACCTTTGTGACTTATCTGCTTGCCGCTATCGCAGGTGCGCCAATCTTTGCCGCATCGTCAACACTTCCTAGTCACGGTCTGGCACGAATCACGAGTGCAACAGGTGGCTACTTAATTGGAATGTTAGTTGCAACTATTGTCATCGGATATCTGGCGGAAAAGAAGGCTGATCGTAAATTCCGCACATCATTTCCAATGTTGATCCTTGGAAGTGTAGTTATCTTTACATTTGGACTTACATGGCTGAAATTGAGTTTAGCTCTCTCATGGGCTGATGCTATTTCTATCGGGCTTATTCCCTTTATTTTTGGAGAGGCTCTCAAAATTACTATTACCGCTACATCCCTTCCGATCATATGGAAGAAGATTTCTCGGAAACTTAGCGAGTAAAATTGATGACTTCCCTCATCCCTGTAACAACATCAAAACTGGCATCGCATCTGCCACTTTTAGATTTATTGCCCGAGCAAGATCATCTGTCGTGGGTGCGTGGTGGTCAAGGGTTAGTTGGATGGGGTATCTATGCAAAGACAACTGTACGTGGACCTCGTCGCTTTAGAGACGCTCGAGATTGGTGGCAGAACCAACTAGCAACACTGAGCGTCACTAACACCTTAAACATCAGCGGCACTGGACCAATTCTCTTCACCTCATTTAGCTTCGATGAAAATGAAGAGTCAGTTCTCGTCATCCCTGAAATTGTGGTGGGTGCTCGCGCCGGTATTTCATGGATGACATGGATTGGAGATAAAGCACAGCCTTACTTGCCAAAGAAAGCGCCGGATTTAGTGCATCCCGAATTCACCTGGAAAGATGGCTCACTTACGCCAAATGAATGGATGTCTCGAGTGGCAACTGCTATTGGAGAGATTGAAATTGGCGAGCTTGAAAAAGTAGTTCTTGCGCGAGATTTAATTGCCGTGACAGAGAAGGAGATTGATACTCGCCCATTACTGAATAATCTCAGCGAAAACTATCCATCGACGTGGATTTTTTCAGTTGATAATCTCATTGGCGCAACACCTGAATTATTGCTTCGTCTTTCACGTGGAATGGTCACATCTCGTGTTCTTGCAGGCACAATCAGTAAGACTGGCGATGACGAGAAAGATTTAGCGCTAGCGGCTTCCCTTGCGCGATCTTCAAAGGATCTGGAAGAGCATGAGTACGCAGTCCGATCTGTCGCCGATGCCCTTGAGCCTTTCTGCACCTCGACAAATGTTCCTGAATCACCATTTGTATTACACCTTGCCAACGTCATGCATCTGGCAACCGATGTAACCGGT
>JBIIRQ010000154.1:0-2776 GCA_044341445.1 Candidatus Planktophila sp. | reverse complement strand
ATGACAGGTATCAAGACATATTCCAACTTTATGGTGGTACTCCAGCGCCTTTAAGTAGTGTTCCAGATCTTCCAAGCGCTTCACAAGAGATTGACCTTGTCCCGCAGTTGGCTCGAGCAGTAGGTATGGTGCATCGTCGGTGAGCTCATTAAGAATTGGCATCATTCCCTCATGAATTTGCTTCCAGGCACCCTCAATAAAATCCTCATTTACGGCAGAGCCAGTGTGGACTACGACACCGAGAGCTCCAATTTCTTTTCCCCGCTTAAGTGAATACTGCGTTGAGGCTAATGAATTTTTATAGGTTCCTTCAGTAGGTGAACCTAAATTAATCAAAAAGGGAGCGTGAACATAGACTTCAAGATCTAGTTCATCTGCACGTTCACGAAAGAGCGCATCTGCTTCATGGTTTGTCTCAGGCATTGCCCAACCACGCGGATTGGATGTAAAGACTTGTATCGCTTCAGCCTCTGTGATGCGTGCGTATTCAATGGATCGCTTTGCCATTCCACCGCTTGTCGGGGTGTGGGCACCGATACGCGGGCGGGATTGAGAAGGCACTGGCTCACCCTACTGTGAGAGTCACCTTTGTTCCACGTTTGACCTTGGTATCTACCTTGGGATTGATACCGATAACCACCTTTGAGGTTTTTGTCACCTTCTTAATAGGTTTGGCAACGACTAGTCCTAAATCTTCCAGCACCGCTACAGCTCTCTCTTGGGTGTATCGCAAAACGTTTGGAATAAAGACAAAGGCTGAACCTTGGGAAATAAATATTTCGACGCCAGCACCTGCGGCCAGCGCCACACCAGCCACCGGCTTCTGTGAAATCACTTCACCAGGCATCACTACTTCGTCATAGATGTAAGTCGGCGTTACATCAAAACCTGCGCTAGTTAACTCGTTCAGCGCCTGTTCACCGTTTTTGCCAACGTAAGAGACTAGGTTAAATGTTTCAACGCCCTTACTTACAACAAGATCTACGATGGTATCTCGCTTTACTTGAGCTCCCGCAATTGGCGTTGAAGAGATAATCAATCCCTTCGCCACCTTGGAGTTAAAGACTTCTGTTATATCACCTATTCGCAATGGTGTTTTGGCGAGCAAGTTCGTCGCAGCTTCAGTTGTGATCTTTAGGAGCGAAGGCACGGTATATCGCTCTGCACCTTTGGAAACTGTCAGTGAGACGAGGCCACCCGGAGCTATCGAATCTCCAGCAGTGGGTTCCGTTGAGATAACTCGACCCTTCGGAATCTCCTCATCAAAACGCTCTTCGACGATTGTGGTTTGCAAACCAAGTGCAACAAGTGTCGTATTGGCTTGTTCGACATTGGCACCTACAACAGATGGGAACTTCACTGAAGCTCCAGGTCCGGCCAGAACCCACCAGCCAGTAAGTGCAAGGATAAGAGCCAAGCCAGCTGCAATCCAACGATTACGTTTAACTCTATTGCTGACTTTTCTTCGAGCTCTCACTTGATCTGTGGTCTCTGGACTTTTCGCTGTCGGTGCAGGGGATGGAAGTTTCTCAGAACGCTTCTTACTTTTCTCTCGCATAGGCGCAATCGGAATATCTAGTTCGAGGCTGAGCTGAGGGCCTGCAGGATTGAGCGAGTGTGAAATAGCAAGTAGCTCAGAGTGAAACTCCTGGGCATCGCGTGGACGCTCATCAGGATTTACACGTGTTGCGCGATAGATAAGGTCATCGAGTGCTTCAGGAACACTGTCAACAAGTGAACTGATTCGAGGAACCTGAGAGTTCACATGCATAAAGGCAATCTGAATTGGTTCATCACCTTCAAATGGTTTAGTGCCGGTGAATATCTCAAAGGCGGTGATCGCTGCCGAATACACATCACTTCGAGAATCTGCAATTCCCCGTGACACTTGTTCTGGCGAAAGATAAGAGACGCTACCTAAGATCACACTCGACTCAGCGGTCATGGTGCTTCCAATGAGAGCACCCTTTGCCAAGCCAAAGTCGGCAATCTTGATACGGCCTTCTTTAGAAACAAGAATATTCTCAGGTTTTACATCGCGGTGAACGATCCCTAATTTATGTGCTGCTCCTAGTGCGCTCAACACCGGGAGCAAGAACTTAATTCCATCTGCAATCGGAATACTTCCGCGCTCCGTTAAATACTCTCGGAGCGTATGTCCAACGACCATCTCCATCACAATAAAAACTGCAGGTACTCCGCTCTGATTCCACCCTTGATCCTGCACCGAAACAATATTCGGGTGACTTAGCGCAGCAGCAGCCTTAGCTTCACGAATAAACCGTTCGACGAATTGTTCATCTTGCGCAAGATGAGAGTGCATGATTTTGACGGCAACGCGACGATCAAGTCGAGTGTCGAGGGCTTCGTAGATCGTGGCCATTCCCCCTGAGCCCATCTGGCTGAGGAGCTGATAGCGCCCATCAATAAGATGGCCAGTGAGATCAGACATGAGTGAATTTTATGTTGAAAGGATGAATTCAGAGCGCTCTTTCGTGCGATCACTAGCGAAGTGTTGCCCTTGTTGATCAAGCCAACCCTTCATCGACTCGGAAATCTGATCGCCATCGCGTTCGATCACACGCTGGAATCCGATAATCGGATCAAGATCGATCCAGATAGATGTCGAGAGGAACTCTTCAACTGCCACTTGCGAGCTGCCCACACCTTCTAGGATCAATAGCGATGTGCTCGCACAATTGCGCGGTGGATCAAAATCATTCTGTGACCAGTTGAAGGGGGAGTAGATCAGATCCTTTCTGGCTTTATGAGAACG
>JBIIRQ010000153.1:0-2780 GCA_044341445.1 Candidatus Planktophila sp. | reverse complement strand
TTGTTGTTACTGCGCTGGCTCTATCATCTCGACCATATTTAGCCCTAAATGCCGTTGCCGCTCTCATATTCATCGGTGGACTCTCACTTGCACTCACACCTGTCTCGCGCAACTGGATCCCTGAGAAAAAAGATAAAGGACAGGAAGCACTTCTGAAGAATCGAGCAATTCAGCTACTGATGTTTGAAGGTTGTTTCATTGGATTCGGTTGGGGCGTATTTGATGTTTCGATACCAGCATTTGCGACACAAGAGAATATTCCTCATCGTGTTGCTTGGATATTTGCCGCCTTTGGTCTTGCCAATGTAATTGGAGGGTTACTAGGTGGGCTTGTCTCAAAGAAATTAGCTCCCCTTTCAGCGCTCCGTCGAGCTTACTTTCTTTGGGCAGTTGCCTGTATTCCAATTGCATTTACCTATCCGGATTGGACTATGGCTCTTGTGGGAGCATCGATTGGATTCCTGGGTGGAGCAGTTCAAGTGTTCTACTTTGAAGTCCTGGAAGCGGTGAGACCAAAAGGTTCGCAGGTGTCATCACTCGGATGGATCTGGAGTGTAGAAGGAGTTTTTATAGCGCTGGGCGCAGCAGTAGGTGGACTAGTTTCTGAGCATCTATCCCCGCGTATAGGCCTTGGATTACTGCCGTTCATGATTTTTATTGGCTTTATTATTCTTACAATTGGTAAGGGACGACTCTCTGCCGCCAATAACATACCAACGGATGAAGAAGACCTTGCGGCGATTGAGAATTTGAGCGACCCTAACAAGTAGCCTTAATGTGCAGCTTCATTCCAGCTCACACCGACGCCCACATTTACATCGAGTGGGGCCTTGAGTGGATAAGCAGAACCCATCTCTCGTCGAAGAATTTCAGTAGCCATTTCGACTTCCTCGGATACAGTTTCAAGGATTAACTCATCATGCACCTGAAGCAGCAGTCGGGAGCGAAGATTCTGCGCCACGAGTTCTCTCTGAACATTGAGCATTGCAATCTTAATAATGTCCGCGGCAGAGCCTTGTATCGGAGCATTAAGTGCCATTCGCTCTGCGATTTCTCGCCGTGCACGATTGTCTTGCATGAGATCTGGAAGATAACGTCGGCGCCCAAGAATCGTCTCGGTATATCCGACCTTTCTTGCCTGCTCTACAACGCTCTTGAGGTAATCACGAATTCCGCCAAAACGAAGGAAGTATCTATCCATGAGATCTTGCGCCGCAGGCGGGGTTAAATCGAGTTGCGCCGCAAGGCCATATGAACTGAGTCCATAAGCAAGACCGTAGGACATCGCCTTAATCTGTCGTCGCATCTCCGGATCCACCTCTGAAGCGCTTACTCCGAAAACTTCTGCAGCGACTGTCGCATGCAGATCCTCGCCAGAGGAGAATGCAGCAAGAAGGTGCTTATCGTGAGACAGGTGCGCCATAATGCGCATCTCGATTTGACTGTAATCAGCGGTAAGCAAAAGCTCAAAACTCTTACCAGCGATAAAGCAATCCCTAATTTTGCGCCCCTCTTCAGTGCGCACAGGAATATTCTGCAGATTCGGACCAACAGATGACAATCGCCCTGTTGCGGTTACGGTTTGCGCAAAGTGAGTATGGATTCGACCATCTGGGGCGATCTCGGCCAACAAGCCCTCAATAGTTGTTGCTAATTTCTTAGTTTCTCGAATACGAAGAAGCGCGCCTAATACAGGATGCCCTGATTTCTCAAAGAGCCAGGCCAGTGCTTCAGCATCAGTTGTGTAACCAGTCTTGATTTTTTTAGTCTTAGGCAAGGCCAACTCTTCAAAGAGAACCACCTGTAATTGCTTTGGGGATGCGACATTGAACTCATGGCCGACAGAATTGTGTGCGATGGATGTTTGAGTGGCTACTTCAGATTCAAAGTAATCAAGAAGCGCGGAGAGCTTCTTCGCATCCACTGCTATCCCCCTACGCTCCATAAGTGCGAGAAGGTGTGCGACAGGAAGTTCGACGTCATAGAGAAGGCTTGCAATGCCACGGGATTCCAATTCGCTATGCAAGGATTTTTGGAGCATGAAGAGCGCCGTCGCAGTCGAAGCGAGAGTGCTCTCCTGTGAACTGGTATCTAGGGTTGCACCATCACCCCAACGTTCAAGCAGATCGGCAATCTCGTTTGTGCGCACGCCTGGATTGAGGACGTAGGCGGCCAGGCTAGTATCAAAGGTGATTCCTTCAATCTCATGGAGTCTCGATAAAGTCTTTCCATCATGAAGAATTTTTCTCTTTGTTGCATTACCTATCCACGCGCCAATTTCTCCGGAGTGAACGATGTATACCTGCGCAGATGAAAAAGCGACAGCATAACGATGGAGGACTCCGTCTTGAATCTCGTATGCGATTGCAATATCCCCGCCGTGTGAATCAATCTTCTTGCTCAGCTCCTGTGGAGTAACGATGCTCTGATCACATTCACGAGTGAAGAGCGATGGGGTATCTGAATCAGATTTATGATCATCTTCTGCAATCCCAATAGCTGCAACGCGATCCTTGAGCGTTCGAAATTCCAACGTTTCAAAGAGCGGTGCAAGGTCAGAAAATCGAACTCCACCCCATGCTAAAGCCTGCGGGTCTGATGCGATATCGACCGTATGGATAAGTTGAGTCAACTCACGATTGCACCTAATGCTCTCAATATGTTCACGGAGTGAAGCTCCCGCCTTACCTGGAACCTTCTCTGCGTTTTCCAATAACTTTTCCAAGGACCCGTATTCAACAATCCACTTAGCCGCCGTTTTTTCACCGACACCAGGGACT
>JBIIRQ010000014.1:0-10385 GCA_044341445.1 Candidatus Planktophila sp. | reverse complement strand
CAGGGGTTGTAGAGCAGGTATTTAGATTGGGTAAAGAGGCCGGGCTACTAGATGTATTTCCCATCGGCGCGGTAACACAGGGTATAGAAGGAAAGATTCTGGCAGAGATAGGTGCGATGGCTGATTCAGTCGCACGAGTTAGAGTCTTTAGCGATGACGGTAATTGCGTAAGCGATCCATTGGTGATGCGGCGTGCACTCGAGTATGTAAAGAAGTTTGGGGGCGTAATCGCTCAGCATGCTCAAGAGCCGGCGCTGACTTCTGGATCGCAGATGAACGAAGGAATAGTAAGTGCAACGCTTGGCCTAAAAGGGTGGCCCGCTGTTGCCGAAGAGGCAATCATCGCTCGGGATGTACTTCTGGCTGAACATGTTGGTTCACGTCTACACATCTGTCATCTGACAACTGCTGGCGGTGTCGAGATTATCCGTTGGGCCAAAGCGCGCGGAATTAATGTGACCGCCGAGGTAACACCGCATCATTTGCTACTCACCGACGAGCTAGCTCGCAGTTATGACCCAATCTTCAAAGTGAATCCACCGCTTCGCACGGACGCTGACGTACGTGCCTTACGTGCCGGATTAGCTGATGGAACGATCGACATTGTCGCAACAGATCACGCGCCACATCCTGGTGAAAGCAAGGAGTGCGAATGGCAAGAGGCAGCTTTTGGCATGTTAGGTCTTGAGCATGCCTTGTCGATCATCTCTCATACGATGGTTGAAACAGGGCTTCTTGATTGGGCTGGCGTTCAAGAACGTATGAGTATCGCTCCGGCCACAATTGGTGGATATGCAGATCATGGTCGAGGAGTAACGCCAGGAACACCTGCCCACATCACTGTGATTAATCCAAAAGCTCCATATCGCGTGGATCGCGACAACTTAGCCTCTAAATCACGTAATACTCCCTTTCATGGAATGGAATTTTCCGCTCAAGTTGTTGCCACCTATTTTCATGGGCGTAAAGTCTTTGGAATTGGAAGTATGGCATGAGTAAAGCGTTTCTTGTTTTAGATGATGGCCGAATCTTTGAAGGGCAAAGTTGGGGAGCTACAGGACGAGCTTTCGGTGAAGCAGTTTTTCAAACTGGTATGACGGGATATCAAGAAACACTTACTGATCCTTCGTATCATCAACAGATCGTTGTGATGACCGCACCACATATCGGCAATACTGGAATGAACACGGAAGATAACGAGAGCTCAAAAATCTGGGTGGCTGGGTTTGTAGTTCGTAATCCATCCCCAATTACCAGTAACTGGCGAAGTGAAAAATCTCTTGTCGATGTGATGGTCGAGCAAGAGATAGTTGGTGTATCAGGGGTCGATACCCGAGCGCTTACTCGTCATCTGCGCGATCGAGGAGCTATGAGAGTCGGAATCTTCTCGGCCTTGGACCTTACGCGCGAAGAGATGGTTATTGAAGTGCGAAAGAGCAAACAGATGTCGGGTTCGTTTCTCAGTGAAGATGTCTCAACAGTAAAGCCATACATAGTTTCCGCTAGAGGAGAGAAGCGATTCACTGTGGTTGCCTTGGATTTAGGAATAAAGAGTGCAACGCCTCGCGCGATGTCAGAACGTGGGATAGAGACGCATGTGCTTCCCTTTAACGCTACCTACGATGAGATTATGGCGCTCAATCCAGATGGAGTCTTCCTTTCAAATGGTCCAGGGGATCCATCAACAATGACTGAAACAGTGAATCTTGTTCGTGAACTGCTCTCTGAGGAGGTGCCAATTTTTGGAATCTGCTTTGGTCATCAAATTCTTGGTCGAGCACTCGGCTTTGAAACGTATAAATTGCAGTTCGGGCATCGAGGTATCAATCAACCTGTGATTGATAAGCGAACAGGTAAAGTTGAGATCACTTCCCATAACCACGGTTTTGCGATTGAAGCACCGGTCGATACTCAATTTGCCACAGTTTTTGGACCTGGGCAGGTAACTCATATCTGCCTCAATGATGGCGTGGTTGAAGGACTAGAACTCTTAGAGCGTGGAGCCTTCAGTGTGCAATATCACCCGGAAGCTGCGGCTGGTCCACACGATGCCTCCTATCTATTCGATAACTTCATCGCAATGATGCAGAAGTATCCACGAAAGGTGGGCGTCGCATAATGCCACGCGATACCTCGATTAAAAGTGTTTTGGTCATCGGATCAGGCCCAATCGTCATAGGACAAGCATGCGAGTTTGATTATTCAGGAACGCAAGCATGTCGTGTTCTTCGCGCCGAAGGAATCAGAGTCATCTTGGTTAACTCAAATCCTGCCACCATCATGACTGATCCAGAATTTGCTGACGCAACGTACATTGAGCCGATTACTCCAGAATTTATTGAGCGAATCATCGCTCAGGAGCGTCCAGATGCAATCTTGGCAACGCTCGGTGGGCAGACAGCGCTCAATGCTGCAATCGGACTGTATGCAGCCGGAACGCTAGAACGTTACGGTGTAAAACTCATAGGCGCTGATGTGGATGCAATTGAACGCGGTGAAAACAGAGAGATATTCAGAACGATTGTAGAGAAAATTGGTGGTGAATCAGCTCGCTCAGTTATCTGCCACACAATGGATGAGATATTGGAAGGCGTCAAAATTCTGGGATACCCGGTTGTTGTTCGCCCCTCATTTACGATGGGCGGTCTTGGCTCTGGAATTGCTTTCGATGAAGTTTCACTCCACCAAATAGCTGGGGCTGGATTAAGGCACAGTCCGACGTCGGAAGTGTTATTGGAAGAGTCGATTATTGGTTGGAAAGAGTACGAGTTAGAAGTGAGGCGTGATTCAACAGATAATGTTGTGATCGTCTGTTCGATTGAAAATATTGATCCTATGGGTGTGCATACCGGTGACTCGATCACCGTAGCGCCCGCGCTTACGCTGACGGATGTTGAGTATCAACGCCTGAGAGATCTCTCCATATCGATTATCCGGGAAGTCGGAGTTGCAACTGGCGGATGTAACATTCAGTTCGCAGTCAATCCAGAGAATGGCCGCATCATTGTGATCGAGATGAATCCACGTGTTTCGCGATCAAGCGCTCTAGCCTCTAAAGCGACAGGTTTTCCTATTGCAAAGATTGCGACAAAGTTAGCAATCGGTTACACACTTGATGAGATCGAAAATGACATCACCAAGGTAACGCCCGCTTCGTTCGAACCGACCCTTGACTACGTGGTCGTAAAAGCGCCACGTTTTGCCTTTGAAAAATTCCCCGATGCAGATCCGCGCCTGACAACAACGATGAAGAGCGTTGGTGAGGCGATGGCTATTGGTAGATCGTTCCCAGAAGCTTTGATGAAAGCCCTTCGCTCTCTGGAACGAAAGGAAGCAATTTTCACTTTTCCAACAGAGATTTCAGAGCAGCGCGTATCGAGTTTGATGACGCAGATCGGAACACCGACAGAGTACCGACTTCAGCAAGTGCAGCAGGTGCTCTGGGCGGGAATTAGTATTGATGAGGTATTTAGCAAGAGCAAGATCGATCGTTGGTTTCTTACACAGATCCAATTGATCAACGATGCAGCGCGTGAGATTGCGCAGCCCGGCGAGCTCACTACGGATATTCTTCGGACCGCTAAGCAATGGGGTTTCTCGGATGCTCAGATTGCAATACTGCGAAATGTGACCGAAGAAGATCTCAGAAAAACGAGAACTCACCTAGGCGTGCGTCCTGTCTACAAAACTGTAGATACGTGTGCCGCAGAGTTTGAAGCATTTACCCCTTATTACTATTCCAGCTATGAGGAAGAGACTGAGGTAAAACCACGAAGTAAGCCAGCAGTCATCATCCTCGGTAGTGGCCCTAATCGCATTGGGCAGGGTATTGAGTTTGACTATTCATGTGTTCACGCATCCTTTACCTTACGCGAAGCGGGATACGAGACGATCATGATCAACTGCAACCCAGAGACTGTCTCAACCGATTACGACACAAGCGATCGACTCTATTTTGAACCACTCACATTAGAAGATGTACTTGAGATTGTGCATGCCGAATCTCAAGCAGGGCCGGTACTAGGTGTTATCACTCAGCTTGGAGGTCAGACTCCTCTCGGACTTGCCGCTGGATTAAAAAATGCGGGGGTAACAATTCTCGGTACCAGCCCAGAAGCGATCAATCTTGCTGAAGAGCGAGGTGCTTTTGGTGATGTTCTCGCAATGGTTGGACTTACTGCCCCCGAATTCGGAATGGCGTCTTCGCAGATGCAAGCGGTTGAAATAGCTAAGAAGATCGGATACCCAGTTCTCGTACGCCCCTCATTTGTTCTCGGTGGTCGCGGTATGGAGATTGTCTATGATGACGACGCGCTCTCTTCTTTTATCTCCCGCGCAACCGATATCACTCCAGACCATCCGGTCTTAGTAGATAGATTTCTAGATAGCGCTATCGAGATAGATGTGGATGCCCTCTATGATGGAATTGAGCTCTTCCTCGGCGGGGTAATGGAGCATATTGAAGAGGCGGGTATTCACTCTGGTGATAGCGCATGCGTGCTTCCAGCAATGACTATTTCGGCTTCCCAGTTGCTGGCGATTCGAGAGGCAACTCTCAAGATTGCCGAAGGTGTGGGCGTCAGAGGCCTCATCAATATTCAATTCGCGCTAGCCGCTGATCAGTTATATGTCTTAGAAGCTAATCCACGTGCATCACGAACGGTTCCCTTTGTATCGAAGGCAACTGGAGTGCCACTCGCGAAAGCAGCGGCGAGAATTTCGGTCGGAGAATCCATTGCGCAATTACGTGAAGATGGAACTGTTCCTGCCACAGGGGATGGAATTGCTAAAGGAATTTCAGTGAAAGAGGCGGTGCTTCCCTGGAATAGATTTAGACGCTCGGACGGCCGCGGTGTCGATGCAGTTCTAGGACCAGAGATGCGATCTACTGGTGAAGTAATGGGAATCTCCTCAACCTTCGGTGCAAGTTATGCCAAGAGTCAGATCAGCGCATTTGGTTCGCTTCCGAAAAGTGGCTCTGTCTTCATCTCATTGGCAGATAAGGATAAGGAATCTGGAGTTCTTGCCGCGACGGCGCTGTCAACTCTCGGCTTTAGACTCTTTGCAACGGCAGGCACAGCAAATTTCCTAGAAGCTCGCGGAGTAAGAACCGCTCGCGTCCGCAAGGCATCAGAAGGCGTCGGGCCATACGGGGAGAAAACCATTGTTGATCTACTCAACGGTGGAGAAATCAATTTAGTAATCAATACGCCCGTTGGTCGTGGCACACGCGCCGATGGCTGGGCTATTCGCACCGCTGCAATTCAACGTTCGATCCCTTGCATCACAACGACAGCGGGATTCAACGCAGCGGTTGAAGGAATTAAAGTTTTGCAGTCGGGAGATCTCGGCGTACGTCCAATTCAAGAGTGGTTGAAAGACGCATGAGTACCATCAACAAAAGCGCCGCTCAGATTACTGCCACGATTTTGAGTAATAAACGCGTTGGTGCCTACCATCAGATTCTGCTATCGATTGGTGATCTTGCCTCAGTCTGTCGTCCGGGAAATTTCGTTGCCATAGCCGTCGGTGGTGATTCATCCAAGATGATCCTGCGCCGTGCCTTTGCGATCTCGCGTATCACTCATGGCAGCGCATCGGGTGGAGCGATGGAGTTGATTGTTGCGCCCCACGGATCTGGTTCACGTTGGTTATGCGCGCAACCAGAAGGAAGTGATATCGATATAGTCGCACCGCTCGGAAAAGCTTTTGGAATTCCTACTTCGCCGGTGAACGCTCTTCTTGTTGGTGGTGGATATGGTTCCGCGCCACTCTTTGGTTTGGCTGAGGTCCTCAAAGCGCGGGGATGTCGTGTAGATATGCTCCTTGGAGCAAGTACTGGATCAAAGATTTATGCACCACTTGAAGGTAAACGCAGCGCATCAACACTAAAGATTTATACAGAAGATGGATCTATGGGCGAACGCGGTCGCGTCACCGCTCCAATTTCATCCCTGATTGAACAGGGATCTATCGATGTGATTTATTCGTGTGGTCCGATGTCTATGTTGCGAGCTATCTCTGATCTTACAAACGGTACCGATGTTGTTCACCAATGCGCAGTGGAAGAGTCCATGGCATGCGGAATTGGGATATGCATGACCTGCGTTCTACCTGTTAAGGATGAAGATGGAACGGTCGCCATGCTCAGGTCTTGTATTGACGGCCCAGTAATGGATGCGAGCACAGTTGCTTGGGATCTTGTAGGAAAAACACCACCGGTGGTGAATCTATGAAAATTGATTACGAAGGTTTCGACTTCTCTACATCCTTGGCTGGAGCATCTTTTCCTTCACCTATTTTCACCGCAAGCGGCTGTGCCAGTTCAGGTAAGGAACTCGCACAATTTTTCGACCTGAGCGATATAGGAGCAGTGGTCACTAAATCAGTAATGAATAAACCACGTCATGGACGGCCAACTCCACGAATGGCCGAAACTCCTTCTGGAATGCTTAATTCGATCGGTTTGCAAGGACCTGGAATAGATCACTTCTTAGCCAATGATGTTCCCTGGCTGCTGAGCAAGGGTTCGCGTGTCATAGTTTCGATCGCAGGAGAAACAATTGATGAGTACTCGGTTTTAGCACGCAAAATTCGACCTGTACAAGGAATTAGTGCAATTGAAGTCAATATCTCTTGCCCCAATGTTGAAAATCGTGGGATGGTTTTTGCTTGCCAGACCGACACAGCAGCACGTGCAATTGATGGTGTCCGTAAAATTATTGGTGGAGAAATCCCGATCATCGCAAAGCTCACGCCAGACGTCACCGATATTACGAGTATCGCATCCTCGGTAGTTGATGCCGGAGCCGATGCTTTAGCGTTAATCAATACAGTTCTTGGAATGGTGATCAACCTGGACACAATGAGGCCACACCTCGGTGGAAAAACTGGCGGTCTCTCAGGTCCTGCAATAAGGCCCGTCGCTGTTCGTGCCATCTATCAAGTACATAACGCTATGCCACACGTTCCGATTCTAGGAATGGGTGGAGTCACTTCAGGACGTGATGCTCTCGAACTTATTCTCGCCGGAGCATCAGGCATCTCAGTGGGAACTGCTAGTTTCGGTGATCCTACGGCGATCCCAAGAATTCAACGTGAACTGCATACTCACTTGGTAGCGCGTGGATTTACAACTCTTCGTGATGCGGTTGGTTATGCCCATCGCGCTGTTGAAGAAGGAGCACAATGACCTCTCAGATCATTCTTGCCGTCGATACACCGGATATCGAAGTTGCGAAACGTTGGATATCTGCAACCCGTGAAAGTATAGATATCTTCAAATTGGGTCTTGAGTTTTATCTCAGCCATGGTTACGAAGGCATCTCTGCAATTCAACAGGAGACAGGCGCAGAGATTTTTCTCGATCTCAAACTGCACGACATTCCACACACAGTTTCTAAGGCAGCCAGTGTTGTTGCCGGATTGAAACCGCGCTTCTTAACGGTGCATGCCAGCGGGGGAGCAGCGATGATCGCCGGTGCGGTAGAAGCCGTTTCATCGACGTCAATTACAGCGGTGACAATTCTTACCTCGTTATCAGAGGATGATCTGTCAGAGATTGGTTTCCAAGGAACTGCGCTAAGCGCAGCTCAAGGTCTAGCAGCGGTAGCGGTGAGAGCTGGAGCGACCTCGATTGTCTGTTCACCGCATGAAATTTCCGGAATACGACAGCGCGTGGGAGATGCGGTAACAATTATTACTCCTGGTGTTCGACCTGCTGATGAGAATTCAGGTGATGATCAGAAGCGAACAATGACTCCGGCAGAGGCGATATCTCTCGGTGCTAATTTCTTAGTGATAGGTCGCCCGATTACCTCCCGTTGGGCCGATGGTCCAACGAAGATGGCAGAACGTGCAGCTGAGATTCTCGCCTCAATTCAGCGCTAAGCCTGGCATTCGGTAGATTAGGTACATGAAGAACCCGCCGGTCTTGACTGCAGAAGAACGAAATGCTGCGTTAGAAAAGGCCAGAAGTTCACGAACCCGACGGGCTGCAGTAAAGGCTGACGTGCGCTCAGGAAATCTGACGATGCAGGATGTTATCGAATTAGCCAGATCTGACGATGCAGTCGCAAAGATGAGAGTAGTGGAGCTCCTTGAATCATTTACAGGAGTGGGTAAGGTGCGAGCGATTGCGACCTTAGATAGACTCGCTATTTCTAGAACTCGTAGACTGCAGGGACTTGGTACCCATCAGCGAGATTCGCTAATAAAGGAGTTTTCGATACCACACATGAGTCTCGTATCTGGTTCGCTCATTGTTTTATCTGGTCCTGGCGGTGTTGGTAAAAGTACTGTCTCGAAAGAGATTCGAAAGAGGAACGATTTTTGGGTGAGCGTCTCTGCGACAACAAGAGCTCCTCGGGAAAATGAAGTACATGGCGTTGACTACATTTTCATGAGCGATGAGGAATTTGATCGCGGTATTTCTAATGGATTTTTTCTCGAATGGGCGCACTTTGCTGGTGCGCGATATGGAACTCCTCGCCAGCACGTTTTCGATGCGCTCCAGGACGGCAAGGATGTTCTGCTCGAGATTGAAATAAATGGAGCAAAGCAGGTAAAGGAGAGTTGGAGTGATTCCATACTTGTCTTCCTTGAACCACCGACCTGGGAAGATTTGGTGTCACGTCTTGAAGGCAGGGCTACCGATAGCCCAGAACGTCGGGCCGAGCGTTTGGCGTTGGCTCAAGATGAGATGGCGCAGGCTCCATTTTTCGACCATATCCTGGTCAATGACGAGGTCGAGAAGGTTGTCGCGAGCCTGATAAGATTGGCTCATTCGCAGCGTTCATGAAGGTGAGTGCGTGCATCAATAGCGTAAGGGGCGATAATGGACGGCATTACAAATCCACCAATTGACGAGCTTCTCGATAAGAGTGGTTCGAAGTACAGCCTTGTTCTCTATGCTGCAAAGCGCGCACGTCAGATCAATGCCTATTACTCACAACTAGGTGAAGGATTGCTCGAGTACGTCGGACCGCTGGTTGAAACACATGTTCACGAAAAGCCACTCTCGATCGCTCTACGCGAAATCAACGAAGGTTTGTTGACAATCGAGAACCTTGACCCTGCCGTCAAGTAATTTTTAGAGCGAGAATCCCGTGTCCGCGCGCGAAGTTGTTTTAGGCGTTGGCGGCGGAATAGCGGCCTATAAATCCTGTGATATTCTTCGTCGTTTACAAGATGCTGGATTTGGAGTCACAGTAATTCCGACTCCATCGAGTCTCCACTTTGTCGGTAAGGCAACGTGGGAGGCGCTCTCCGGTAGAGCGGTCACCACAACGGTATGGGAACGAGTGGATGAAGTTCGCCATGTGCATCTGGCTAAGGTGAGCGAATTTAATATTATTGCTCCAGCAACGGCCGATCTGATTGCAAGAATTGCGCAAGGTCGTGCCGATGATTTGCTCACCAATACCATTCTTGCAAGCACAGCGCCCACGCTTATTGTTCCTGCGATGCATCCGGCCATGTGGGCCAATCAAGCAACGCAGGCAAATGTCTTACTTCTGCGCGATCGTGGTTATGTTGTGATGGAACCCGATCATGGACGACTCACGGGTAGCGATGTCGGAGTCGGACGTTTCCCTGAAACAAGTCGCATTATTGCGACCTTCAAGGAGATGACAGATAAGGCGAGTGATCTGGCCGGTGTTAAAGTTCTTGTCACCGCAGGTGGAACGCGAGAAATGATCGATCCGATTCGTTTCATCGGAAATAACTCTTCAGGACGCCAAGGTTTTGCCATAGCTAAGGCGGCTATGAAGCGCGGCGCCGAAGTGACCCTCATACTTGCAAATAGTTCGTTACCTGAACTTCCAGGTATTACTACGGTAAGAGTCACTTCAGCCGATCAGATGTACACCGAGGTGTATTCTCGCTTTGCCGATTGTGATGTTATTGCAATGACCGCGGCGGTAGCAGATGCAAGGCCTGCGCACTATAGCGATAGTAAAATTAAGAAAGGCTCTCTTTCATCCATCGAGCTCGCCGCCAACAAGGACATTATCGCAAGCGTTGCCAAAGATAAGAAGAAGCAGATTGTGATTGCATTTGCAGCTGAGACATCTCTTGATATTGAAGAAGGAGAGAGAAAATTATTTGCTAAAAGCGCCGATATTCTCTACCTCAATGATGTATCAGGTAGTGAGATATTCGGATCAGATGAGACGCAAGGAGTGATATTGACCTCACGAGTTTCACAGTCCAGTGACCGGGTGACGGTTGAAAGAATTTCAAAAGACACGCTAGCCGATCTACTTCTAGATCAGGCCCTGAGTAAGTTAGGTTAGGACAATGTCAAAGCGCCTCTTCACATCCGAATCAGTTACAGAAGGTCACCCAGATAAGATCGCGGATCAAATCTCCGATGCGATCCT
>JBIIRQ010000013.1:0-10400 GCA_044341445.1 Candidatus Planktophila sp. | reverse complement strand
TCTCTTATCTTGCTACTCGGAAAGAGGTCAAAAAAGAGAGCAGCGCGGATCCCATAGTTGGAATTGTTGGCGCGTCATACGGCGGTGCGGCCGCATTATTAAGTGCAGCAGTAGATAAGCGAATAGATGCAGCGATTGCAGAAATCACTTGGAATAACTTGAATCAAGCGCTCTTTCCACAATCATCGACAGATCTGAGTGAACCCGGTCCATTTAAAAAAGTATGGACTGGCACATTCTTCTCTTTAGCTACTTTGCAGAACGCAGCGCTAGGAGAGTGTGGGGCGCTAGCTGCGCAGTGGTGTGCGGCATATAAGAGCGCAGTTATCAATGAAAGACCATCTGCTCAGGAAATCACGCTACTTAATTCGGTCTCACCGAGCGCTGTGCTCTCAGAGATTTCTGCACCTACCCTAGTAAGCCAAGGACAATCCGACTCATTGTTCCCACTTAATGAGAGCCTCAAGACATTTACCGCTCTTAAGAAAAACAACTCTGCAGTATCTCTGATCTGGCATGGTGGAGGCCACGATGGTGGAACCAATGAGGATGAATATCTGCGCGTTCAGTATCTCAACTGGTTTGATAAACACTTAAATGGCAAAGATGTTTCAATCCCTACTTTCCAATTCACAAAGACCAATGGCTCAATTTCCTTACAAGATTCAACGGTGATTCCAAAGAACTTCTTCTCTACAACTGCCCCTGATGAAGCGACCATTAATTCAATTGATTTACTACCAAAGCCAGCTCTAATGGCGCACCCTATTGGTGGAATTCCTAGCGCAATATCAGCACTTCCAGGGATTGGCTCAGCCGGAAGTCTGGCGGCAACAGTTGTCTCTGGCATCTCTGGATTTAGCCCAGCATTCTTGCCGGGACAGAGTGGATTTTTAGAGAGTGCCAAGCTGCAGAAAGCGGTATCAATTGTCGG
The DNA here is from genome assembly GCA_044341445.1 of Candidatus Planktophila sp. Classification (GTDB taxonomy): domain Bacteria; phylum Actinomycetota; class Actinomycetes; order Nanopelagicales; family Nanopelagicaceae; genus Planktophila. The sequence goes on along the minus strand of JBIIRQ010000013.1, from coordinate 9,466 downwards.
ACCTTCACGTATCAAGGTTCGCATCACAAGTTCTAGTGGAGAGGCGACTCTCTTCTTCTCATTACTTTCTAAATCGGCAAGTGGTGCAATTACTCAGCCAAATGGAATTGTGGCCCCGATAAAGATTTCAGGAATTCCTGCGGGCGGGCGCGAAATTACAGTGGAACTCCCATCTGTGATTCTTGATGCTGCAGTAGGCGACTCACTTGCAGTTGGAATTTCCACTACCGATCAAGGGTATGAGCTACCAAAAACCGCATCCTTATATTCAATTACCGCTCTTTCACCTCTTAAGTATTCGGTAATGGACGTTGTCTCTGTCACCGGTAGCGGAACCATCTGGCTCTGGCCATCACTAGCTTTACTCGCGCTAATTGCGGCCTTCGCCTTTACATATCTTCGTCGGTCACGACATTCAGAGTCGCAACGAGATGAAGATTTCTTGGTGCAGGTTGAAAATCTCTCTAAGGTTTATAAGGATGGTTATAAGGCAGTCGAGAATTTATCTTTCACAGTCAGTCGTGGGCAGGTCGTTGGACTTCTTGGCCCTAATGGCGCAGGAAAGACCACAACACTTCGCATGATGATGGGTCTGATATTTCCTACAGAGGGCGCGATTTATATGGATGGCAAGGCTGTCTATCCCGGTTCGCCAGCGCTAGCTAATCTCGGTAGCTTTGTCGAAGGTCCCGGCTTTCTTCCGCACCTGACAGGGCGCGAAAATTTAGATCTCTATTGGAGATCAATTGGTCGCACTGGCGAGAAGTATCTAGATGAAGTCCTCACCATCACCAAGTTAGGTACCGCACTTGATAAGAAAGTGCGTTCCTATAGCCAAGGGATGAGGCAACGTCTTGCAATAGCTCAAGCGATGATGGGAATGCCTGATCTACTGGTTTTGGATGAACCAACAAACGGACTTGATCCACAACAGATTGCCGAGATGCGCGTAGTCCTTAAGGAATATGCCAAGACTGGGCGTACCGTCATTGTCTCCTCTCACTTACTTGCCGAGGTACAACAAACATGTTCACACGTTGTGCTTATGCACCGCGGCCACCTCATTGCCTTTGGTCCGATGAAGAAGATTTTGACGAAAAATCGTCAGGCGCGATCGTTAGAGGAGATTTTCCTAGAACTCATCGGTGATGATTTAGTGATCGGAAAGGCAATCAAATGAGTTATGTAGTTGGTAAAACGTTGCCGTTTCGTGTGGAGTTATATCGACAACTCAAGCGTAAGCGCACAGCCTTCGCCTACGGATTTGTTCTCTCTCTGCCAATACTTGTTGCTCTCGCTGTAAAATTTGGACCATCTGGTGATGACGATGAACCTTCTGAGTTTGGTTCTGGGGCTACAGATATCATCGGATTAGCCACCTTGGGTGCTGCCAACTTCACAACGACAATGCTGTTCTTCTCAACCCCATTCCTCTTAGTAACAGTTGTTGCACTATTTAATGGTGACACCGTAGCAAGTGAAGCATCATGGTCGACTCTGAGATATTTATTAGCATCACCGGTACCACGTACGCGGTTACTGATCCAAAAAATGAAAGTTAGTCTCACCCTTTCATTGATTGCAGTCTTATTGGTGCCACTCTCCTCGTGGATAGTCGGTGCGATCGCATTCGGAGTAGCGCCGTTGCAGACTCCTTTGGGAGTTACCTTCGATAACTCACTCACTTTTACTCGCCTTGCCATCATGACTGTATATCTAGCGCTATCACTTCTCTTTGTCGCAGGCTTAGCCTTCTACCTCAGCGTTCGCACCGATGCACCTCTTGGCGCTGTTGGCGGGGCTGTCGGTATCTCAATATTGCTTACTATCTTGGATGCGATTTCAGCGCTAGGTTCGCTGCGCGAATGGTTGCCGGTTCACTATTCCGATACATGGCTGGATGCTCTTTCAACAACTATCGATTGGTCACAGATGGCTAAAGGAGCTTCTTACTGCGCCATTTCGGGAATTCTTTTCTACGCTCTTGCCATAAACAAATTTGCCAAGAAAGACATTACTTCGTAGTAATTTTTAGGCGTAAAAGTAAATGCAAATTCTTTGCAACTGCGTTTACTTCTTCTGTTGCTTACAGATCTAAGCCACAGTATCTTTTCCTTCATGTCAGGTACACCACTTGCTTTAACTAAGCGCCGCACGATTGATTATTGCCGCGCTAGCGATACCTCATATATCTGTTGATTTTTTAATTAAAAAAATCCAGTAATTTTTCAACTAAACCAATTTATCCAAGGAGTTTTAAATGCTTAAGAAATTATTTGCTATCTCAATTATTGCAACACTCGCGTCAACCATTTTGGTTACACCTTCGCAGGCTGTAACACCTTCAACACCTACCAAGTCCCTCGTTACACCAGCGTGGCTCACTGCTAACCTCAAAGATCCAAATCTCGTCCTCATTCATGTCGGCGATAACGATCGCTCGATTTACGCACGTGGACACATCGAAGGTGCGCAATTTATCGATTGGAAAACAGAGTTAGCTAACTCGAGTGAGTCAGAGCTCAGAAATGGTGTCGTCACACGTGCCAACTTCTTCCGCGCCGCACGCAACTTTGGAATCAGTAAGAATTCCACAGTAGTTCTCTATTCAGAAGGACGCTCAAACCTGAGAGCAACGTGGGGTGCCTGGGTCTTTAATCTCTACGGTGTTCCTGATGTTCGAATTCTCGATGGTGGACTTCTTGCATGGACAGCATCTGGTGGGGCCACAACATTGGCAATCCCAGCAAAAAAACCTCAGGGAAGCTACGTTGCGACTGCAGCATCGAAGAAGTTACGAGCAACAATTAACGATGTCATCGCCAATGCAAAAAGTAAAGGAAAGAGTCGTGCTGTAATTGTCGATACCCGCGATGATGCAAGCTTTGCTGGCACAAACACCAGCACAGGCCTTGGTAACGCAGCCGCTGCCGGACACATTGCATCGGCTAAAAGTATTCCAACAGCAAGCATCCTGAATTCGAACGGTACCTTTAAGTCAGCGGCAGATATTCGTGCTGCTTACGCCGCCGTAGGAGTCACAAAAGATACCCCGGTTATTCTTTATTGCGGTACAGGACTTTTGGCATCTGCCTCTTGGTTTGCATTGACACAAATCTTGGGCAATACCAATGTAAAGAACTATGACGGATCATGGTTTGAGTTCGCAGCAGCAGCACCAGCTGATTTGATTGTTAACCCAGCGGTGAAGGCCTCGTCTTGATTTCAAGTCAAGTCTCAGAGAAGAGTGCGAAGTACGAATGGAGTCGCGCTGACTCCATTCGTACTTCAATCGCTGCAGTAATCATTGTTGGGCTCTTGCTCCTCTCCCAAATTCTGGAAAGTAGTCAAACCTACGGTTCGCCCGCTGCAACCTCCCTACTTATTGGAACTGCTCTCGGCATTGCTTTTGAGCGCGGGCGGTTCTGCATTTTCTGTATCTTCAGAGATTCAATAAACCAGAATCGCAACTATGGTTTGATCTCGATCTTTACCGCTCTTGCAGTGGGAAGTATCGGCTACACAGTTATCTTTGGACTCTTCTTGCCAACTCCAGATGGTGAGCAATTGCCCCCTTCGGCACATATTGGCCCCGTTAGTGTGGCGCTCGTTCTTGGAGCTTTTGCATTTGGAATAGGAATGGCGCTGGCCGGTGCTTGTATATCGGGACAGTTCTTCCGACTTACTCAAGGATATATTCGCGCGATTCCAGGGCTAATCGGAGTAGTAATTGGTTTCATCCTCTCCTTCAATACATGGAATTTTCTCTACAGAAATTCAATTGAGAACTCTCCTCGGATCTGGCTCCCAAATTACTTTGGCTACGCAGGTTCTTTAGCAATTTCTCTGGTGGTTATTGGTGGACTTATTTTTTGGTTGCTAAAGAAAGCTGACCCAGAAGAGAGCGAACACCACGGTGGACGCTCTATGGATTGGCGCGAGATTCGCAATAACCTCATCAAGAAGCGCTGGAGCCCTTGGGTCACCGGAACCATTGTTGGAATTGTTGGAATTGCTGCCTATCTTCGCATCGAACCGTTGGGCACTACTCGCCAACTTAACTCAATCGCGCAGAGCATTGGCAACCGTTATGACCTTTACCCCGAGCTAGTTGGACTTGAAGGACTTTCAGGGTGCATTGGTGCCGCAGTAGAAGTCATCACAAACAATGGTTGGCTGGTAATCGGCTTCTTTATCGCAGCCCTTGCAGCATCCATCTCAGGTAACCGTTTCAAATATCAACCGCTGACAACAAGAGGAACCCTCTCTTCATTAGCGGGAGGAATACTTCTTGGATGGGGATCATTTACTAGCCTCGGTTGCACGATTGGAAACCTCCTCTCTGGAGCGCAAGCATTTGCGCTTTCAGGGTGGACCTTCTTCCTCTTCTCATTTATCGGTGCATGGGTTGGGATCAAACTCAAACTAGATAAGGTCGGTGGCTAAGTGATGAAAAAGTATCGAATACTCGGCGCTCTTCTTGCGACATCTCTTCTTCTCACTGCGATAGCAACACCTGCGGCGCTGGGTGCAACGAAGAAGAGCAATGTAAAGAAGCTGACCTTCACAGCCACCACCGTTTCAGGCGAAGCCTTTAACTCAAAGGTGCTGTTAGGCAATAAGCCAAGCGTGATTTGGTTCTGGGCACCGTGGTGTGCCATCTGCCAAAATGAATCTGCAGCCATCGTTGCAGCTTCTCAAAAATATAAAGGTCGCATCAACTTTATTGGCGTCGGAGCGCTAGGTAATCAGGCCGAATTACAAGCTTTTGTCGAGAAAACCGGCACAACAGTCTTTACCAATATCGATGATTCATCCGGTGCGGTCTGGAAGCGATTTGGCGTCGTTATTCAGCCAACGATCGTCTTCGTTGATAGAAATGGCAAAATGACCTCAAAGATAGGCCCCAGCACTGCTGCCTCATTGGAGAAATCGCTAAAGACGTTAGCTGCAAAGCGCTGAGAAACTAGTGGCGTTAGAGACTGTTCTGACCGTCGCTTTTGTTGCAGGCGTCTTTGCAACCTTTAATCCGTGTGGTTTTGCGATGTTGCCTGCATATCTTTCCCTCGCCATCTTGGACTCGAGCGAAGAGAGCAAGCGAAGAACTCAGATAACGAAGGCGTTGAAATTCTCTAGCCTCATGGGACTTGGAATAGTTGGAGTCTTTGCGCTCTTCTCACTCATTATCTTTCCAATCTCAACTGCAATACAGAAATACCTTCCATATGTGACGGTGCTTATTGGACTTTTGATTTTCATCTTTGGATTTGCTCTGATCTTTAAAGGTCCGGTAATTCTAAAGAAGCTCTGGAGCCCAAATGTTTCACCTACTGGTAGCTGGAAGACCTATATTCTCTACGGAGTCACTTTTGCACTCGGTTCAGTAAGTTGCACAATCGGCCCGTTTCTAGCAGTCACCTCAACATCTCTTGGTGGCACATACCTAGAGTCACTCCTTTCCTTCATCTTCTACGGTCTCGGCTTCACCGCCACCATTGCCGTTCTTGCAATCGCCACCGCTCTCTCACGTGATCTATTAATCAAGAGAATTCGAGGTGCAGGAGGGCTGCTTGAAAAGATTATGGGTGGACTAATGGCGTTAGTTGGCCTCTATCTCATCTACTTTGCAATATACGAACTTGCTTTTCAATATGGATGGGGGATTAACCAGAGCATCACAGATATTGCATTCTCAATTCAAGGATGGATCATCAATCAAGTGAGTGCACTCTTGTCAGCGATCGGTTTACTGTAGCCACCAATCTTGGTTGAATCCAAGCAGGCGGGCTCCCTCATGTGATATCATATGATATCACTACGGAGGAGCTAACCATGGCTGACTTATTGATTAGAGATGTTCCCAACGAACTCGTTTTGGCTCTTGATGCTAAGGCAGATGCACTCGGTCTGTCGCGGGTCGAGTTTCTTCGCCGCACTATTTCACGCGAAGTTGCTATTTCAACTGACTCAGTGACCGAGCAACACCTCTTTGATTTAATTCAACTACTTCCCGATTTAGCGGATGAAGAAATAATGCGTGGCGCGTGGAGGTAAGAGGCTGGCTAATAGATAAATCAGCTCTTGTGCGGCTCTCAGACTCACCCCAAGCCACTACATGGGCTGAGCGTATTAATCAAGGATTGGTGCATCTTTCAACAATTACTCGCCTAGAGATTGGTTATTCAGCCCGATCAAGTGCGGATCTGGTGAAGGTGATGGCTAGCCCAATAATTACCAAGATGGCTATTGAAGGAATTACACCGGCTATTGAGGAGCGCGCATGGCAAAGCCTTCAACTGCTGGCAAAAAAAGGTCAACATCGAGCGCCATCGCTAGCCGATTTACTTATTGCTGCAACTGCGCAGCTGTCCGGCTTAACAGTGCTGCATATTGATAAAGACTTCGATCTCATTGGCAAGGTAACAGGTGTGAAAGTTGAGAGATTGAAAATAACATAGTTCTTATTGTTTTATAGGCTTTCTCTTACTTATCGTTTACGTTAAGCCCACCTTGTATACCAGCGAGGAAGTATTTCGATAAGAAGATGAAGAGAAAGAGCAACGGGATACTAGCTAAGGTGTATCCCGCCATGAGTGCACCGTAATCAGTCTCGTTCTGCCCCTGGAAGAATGTAATTCCCACAGAGACTGTCCTGAGTGATTCATCAGTAACCGTGAGTAAAGGCCAGAAATACTCGTTCCATACATTGATCATCGTGAGCAGCGAAATGGTGCCCACCACCGGAAGTGAAAGAGGCACAACCACATAACGAAATATCTGTGGCCCAGTGGCACCAAAAACGACAGCGCAGTCAAAAAGCTCTTGCGGGACGGCATCGATATAATTCTTAAAGAGAATCACGGATAAAACAGCATTTCCGGCAATCATCGGAACAATCAAAACCCAGATGGTGTTCAACATCCTGAGGTCCTTGGACAAGACGAAGAGGGGAATCAAGGCTGCTATCCAAGGCACCATCAAAAGCAAACCTATGCAGGTAAAGAGGAATTGCCTTCCAACAAAAACATATCTAGAGAGAATAAAACCACTAAGAAGGCCGAGAATTAAGGTGGCCGCAATCGTTGCGGCCACGACGATAAAGGTTGTAGCGAAGTAGTTCTTTGTCTGGTCCCAGGCTGCTGCATAATTTTCAAAATGAATCGGAATTGGTAGTCCCCAGTAGCTATCAACAAATTGCTGATTATTCTTGAAAGAAGTCAATAGCATGAAGAGGTAAGGGAATACACCGAGGAAGGCAAGAAAACTAAGAACCAACACCAAAATTCTTTGCTCAATACGTAAACGGCGATTTACCCGCACCTGTGGTTTGGAATCAGAGAGAACGGGCATTTTGTTTTTCTCCTCTACTTATCAGCAGGATCACCGCACTTATCGTGAAGGTGATGATAAAGAGAGTGCTCGACAACGTCGCTGCATACCCCCAGTCACCGCCATTGAATGCGACACCAAGAATTCTGAGAATTGGGAACATGGTCGCGTTATCAGGACCACCTGCAGTAAGTACCTGAGCTGTTATACCAAATTGCAAAACACTGATTGTCGCCAAAAAGAACAGGAGTCGGAACTGCCTGCCTAGAAGTGGTAGATCGATTAAGAAGAATCGTTGCATTCTGGAGCAGCCATCGAGTGATGCAGCCTCGAAGACTTCAGTACCAATATTTTGTAGTCCGGTGAGGAAGACAAAAAATGGAAGTGAAGCGATCCATGGGAAGCCGATAAAGAGCAGTGCAATCAAAGCGGTCTTAGGATCGCCAAGCCAATTTTGGGTCAGAGAATCAAGCCCAACGGCCTGCAAGCCGGTGTTAAGGATTCCGCGATTGGGATGGTAGATAAAGCCCCACATATAGATAGTGACAACAATTGGGAATGCCAATGGGAAAAGCAATAGTGTGCGCAAGATGGTTTGAGTTCTGCGACTGCGGATTGAAATAAGCATTTCCACGGCGAGCAATGGCAGTACCCACATGATGGTTGTGGCTGCTATAAAGACTATGAAGATGTGATAAAAAGAGTCCCACCACATATCATCGCTGAGCATCGTGCGAAAATTCTCTAAACCTATAAATTCTGATGGCTCAAAAAAACGCCAATCATAAAATGCTCGCGTTAATCCATTCAAAGCTGGGTAGTAAGAGAAGAGCCCTAAAATTATGAACAGTGGGGCAAGGCCCAAATAAAGCACTGGTCTAAATTTCTTACGGCGTGGTTTAACCGTCTGTTTTTCAACCGCTTTTAACGCGCTCGACATTTTGCTCCTTACAGATGATTAAGACAAGCGTACTGTAAGCGTAATTTAGCGCTCGCAGTAATACCTTCACGGTGGCTAAAAGGTATTTTATTCAGATCCGTGAACAAATTTTATTCAGATCCGTGAACAATCAGTGCTGGGTAACGATTTTTTATCTGTTCGGCATTGTGAACGGATTGACTCAATTTCAAAAAATCCCTTAAAACTTGATTGGAAATATTTGATTTCACATTTACAGTTACGTCACGGGTTAACACATTTGTGTTAGATCAATGACGATGCGTGAGGAGAATCATGCGACTTACACCAAGCAAGAAAACGTTAGCGGCAATTACTGCTTTTGCTGTTGCGACTACCTTAACAATTACAACAGGTGCTCAAACAGCGTCTGCAGCTGGAGTCTACAAAGGTAAGAAAGTTACCATTGAGCTACGTGGACCAAACCAGTGGAATAACAACGCTAAGAGCTTTGGGCCAGAATGGGATCGGCTAATTAAAGATTTCAAAGCTGCCGAACCGAACATCACAGTTAAAACTGTAGTTCAGCCTCTGAGCACATTTTATGCAACTAACTCTACTCAATTAGCAGCTGGTACCGCTGGCGATCTAGTTTTCCGCCAAGCTAAGTACACACCAGAGATGGTGACAAATATTGATCCGTATCTAAAGAAGCCAAACCCTTACATTAAGGGAAATAAGAAGTGGATCGATGCATTCGATTCGAACTTCTATGGCTATAAGAAGAACATCGGTCCAAATGCAAATGGAAATATGGAGTGGATTCCATTTAACCTTATTGGAATTGGTGTTTTTGCTAACCAAGATCTAGCGAAGAAGGCTGGCGTAAAGCTGCCAATCAAAGACTTCACATCGCTATTTGCAGCGTGCAAGAAGTACAAGGCTGCTGGTGTAGCACCATGGGGATGGGATAACTCATTCCTCCCAATTTCATGGACATGGCGCGTAATTTCTTCCATGTATATGCAAGACGCCTATACAGGCATCGATCAATTCAAGGCCGATGGAACTGCTGGTGCTCATTTGCCTGTGGGAATCACAGACAAGTCACGCACCAAGGCGATCTTGGAAGGTAAATTGAAGGCAACTGATCCACAAATCCAGGCATCATTGAAGATGTTGAAGAAGTTTGTGGATGAGTGCGCTACAGAAAACTGGTCAGGTATCACAAATAACAAT
>JBIIRQ010000150.1:0-2846 GCA_044341445.1 Candidatus Planktophila sp. | reverse complement strand
GAACCATTTATCTTGCACCCAGGCGAATTTGTTCTCGCCAGCACATATGAAGTCATCACATTGCCAGATGACATCGCAGGTCGGCTAGAAGGAAAGTCTTCCTTGGGGCGCTTGGGCCTACTCACACATTCGACTGCTGGCTTTATCGATCCAGGGTTTTCAGGCCATATCACTCTAGAACTTTCGAATGTAGCAAATCTGCCAGTGAAATTATTTGCGGGTATGAAGATCGGCCAACTCTGTCTGATCAAACTCTCCTCCCCAGCCGAGCACCCATACGGAAGTGAAAAGTACGGTTCGCGCTACCAGGGTCAGCGCGGACCAACTCCGAGCCGTTCCTTCCTTAACTTCCATCGGAGTAAGATCGACTAACCGATGAGGGAATATCCCTTTCGTTGAAGGGGTTACATACATTATGGAAATCTTTATCATTCTCGGCGTCATCGCACTTCTTGCAATCTTCGCTATCGCCCAGTACAACCGACTTATTCGCCTGAATATCAGCGTCGATGAAGCCTTCGCTCAGATCGAAGTGCAACTCACACGCCGTCTAGATTTAATCCCAAACCTTGTTGAAACTGTAAAAGGATATGCAGCGCACGAGCAAGCAACATTCGATGCAGTAGTTTCGGCGCGAGCTAAGGCAACCTCAGCTACGGGAGTTGCAGATGTCTCTGCAGCCGATGGCATGTTGACCCAAGCGCTACGCGGACTTCTTGCAGTGGCAGAGGCATATCCAGATTTGAAAGCATCAGGAAACTTTTTATCTCTTCAGGAAGAACTCTCAACGACTGAGAATAAAGTGGCATTTGCGCGCCAGTTCTATAACGACAATGTGCGTGCCCTTAACGAAGCGGTTGCAACTATTCCGACCAGCTTCTTCATTGGGCTTGCAAAGGTAAATGCACGTGACTTCTATGAAGTGGAAGATCCAGAGGCACGTAAAGCACCAAAGGTTAATTTCTAAGTAAATGGCATCGAATTTTCGCAACGCAGAGGGAGCAAATAAGCGTAAAACTTATTTTCTCCTTGCTGCCATGGGTGGGTTGACCTGGTTAGTTGCCTACGCTGCCCTGACTTACTTTGGCGCTGGCACAACATCGTTTATTGTGCCGATTGCCGTTGGAATCTCACTGATTGGTGTCTGGGGCTCGTATTACGGCTCAGATAAATTAGTGTTAAAGATGACAGGTGCTCAATTAATCACGCGTGAAGATAACCCCGAACTCTTTAATCTGATTGAAGAGGTTGTTGTTGCAAGTGGACTTCCCATGCCTAAAGTCGCGATCGTTAACGATGCAGCTCCGAATGCTTTTGCAACTGGTCGAGATCCAGAACATGCCTTGATTGCATTTACCACTCGGATGCTGGAAGTGATGGACCGCGACGAGTTACAAGGCGTTATCGCTCACGAGATGGCACATGTTGCTAACCGAGACACTCTTGTTTCAGCGGTGGCTGCCACAACTGCTGGCGCAATTGCGATCCTCAGTGATTTTATGGCTCGAATGATGTTCTTCGGTGGTGGGCGAGATCGACGGGATGGAAATGCAAATCCGATACTTCTTGTTATCTCACTCGCAATTATGATTTTGGCGCCAATCGCAGCGATGCTGCTGCGCAGTGCAATTTCTCGCAGGCGCGAATCTTTAGCAGATGCCACTGCGGTGTCATTTACACGAAACCCTACGGGACTTCGCCGTGCGCTAGAAACGCTAGCGATAGATTCAACAGTTGTGCGTCAGCAATCAAATGCCGTTGCACACATTTGGATTGAATCACCTCTTGATGGCAAGGCAGTATCAAAACTGTTCTCTACCCACCCACCAATTGAAGAGCGGATTGAAACGCTACGCGCGATGGAGTCTTTAGGCCCGCAACAGTAAGTAAAAGGTGTGAGTTAGCGCCATTTTGTAGCGAGCGAGAAACCAATACCGATAAAGGTAAAACCAACGACCATATTCCAGGCTGCGATTCCAGGGATGGGATATCGAGTTTCGGTGACGTAAAAAATGACAATCCAGAGGAGGCCGATGAGGAAATTTGCGATCATCACAGGAGCAAGCCATACCGGACTCTCTAATGGAGCATGTGGTTCATCCATATGCAGCTGCTCATCATGAGCATGTGACTCTTGGACTTTCTTGCGCAACTTCGATTTAGGCATGGCCTCAGATTACACGGGCAGGGGGTGATAGCGCCACATCGCCAAAATAGAGGTAACAGAATCGGGGGCAATAGGTAAGAATGGAGCCATGACTCGCATTCTCGTCGTCGATAACTATGACTCATTTGTCTTTAATCTGGTGCAATACCTCCAACAGTTAGGTGCTGCGTGCACCGTTGTCCGCAACGATGAGGTTGAGGCGGCAGAGGCACGAAATTTTGATGGAGTGCTTATCTCCCCAGGACCTGGAACCCCTGAAGAGGCTGGCATCAGCGTTGCAATGATTGATTACTGCGCAGAGAATTCAATTCCACTTTTTGGTGTCTGTTTAGGCCATCAAGCTATCGGTGTCGCCTTTGGCGCAACAGTTTCTCGTGCACCCGAACTTTTGCATGGCAAGACCTCGTTGATTAAACATAACGGAGCAGGAGTCTTGAAAACACTGCCATCACCATTTACCGCAACTCGTTATCACTCACTTGCAGTGGAAGCGCACACTATCGGAGATGATTTAGAGATAACCGGTAGAACAGAGTCGGGTGTCGTGATGTCGATGCGCCATAAGAGCTTGCCTATTGAAGGCGTGCAATTTCATCCTGAATCAGTTCTTACCGAACATGGTCATCTTATGTTGGCCAACTGGTTAACAGAGTGCGGGGATAAGCAAGCGCTCGCGAAG
>JBIIRQ010000151.1:0-2846 GCA_044341445.1 Candidatus Planktophila sp. | reverse complement strand
AATTGAAGATATGGCATTGGGTCAAATGGACAATGTCTAACCTTCTTCTTAGTCCAATCGCCCAGCGTAACTAGCGCTCTACCGTGCCATTATTCGAAGGTCGCACTCACCACGAGGGTGTGAGTGCGACAAACCGTAAGAACTGTGAACGATAACTTATTCGCCCACTGTTCGGCATTTATTGCCAAAACGCAAGAAAGGACTACCTATGAAGAAGAAAATCTCATCGATTGCGATCTCCTCTGCCGCGATTCTTGTAATGGGTCTCACATTCACGAGCCCGTCACAAGCAGCAGTTGAAATAAAAGTTGGCGATACATGTCCTAAGTTAGCTGCTACCGTAAAAGTCGGGCTAATAACCTATAAATGTATCCTTGTTAAGGGTAAGCGTGAATGGTCTGAACCATGGTTTACTGCGCTAAAGAAGAGCAATGCCCTATACAGAACTCTTCCGGCAGATATTAAAGCAAAGGGTAAGTTGACATTTGCAACTGATCCTACTGATCCACCATTTCAGTACTTCAGTGCAAGCAACGATCTCATTGGTGCTGAGGTTGATTTAGCAAATGCAGTGGGCAAAATTCTTGGAGTAAAGGTTGAGTTTGTTTCATCTGGATTCTCAGCAATTATTCCTGGAGTTGAAGCAGGGCGATTTGATGCCTCAGTTTCGGCATTTGCTAGCACTACTGCTCGACAGAAGATTGTTGATTTTGTTACCTACTTCAACTCTTCCAGAGCATTCCTATACAGAACAGGCACACTGCCTGACATTAAGGATGAGACAGATCTCTGTGGGCTTAAAGTTGCAATTCCTTCAGGAACAACGATGGCAACAGCAATTGTGGGGCTAAGCACAAATTGCACAACCGCTGGAAAAGCTGCAATCGCATATTCTCTCTTTCCTGATCAGGCAGCGACTGTTCTTGCTGTCAGATCTGCTCGCGCTGATCTGACTATTCTCTCGGCAAGCGTCTCTTCTTACCTTCAGCAGAACGGTAATGGGGAATTCGAAGTACTCTTGCGACCAACTCAGGGCCTCGACTATAACGGCATGGTTGTTCGCAAGGGCGGCCTTGTAAAGGTAATGCAGAAGGCAGTCCAGCAGCTGATGGATGATGGAACATTTACAACCATCTTCACGAAGTGGAATATCCAAAAGCTCGCGCGTAATAAGGTAGAAATCAACATAAGTACAAGATAAATATGGAGGTGACGAGATTGGATTCTAATGAAGAGCAGGGTCCAATCTCGCCTACCCCGAAAAACTCTGAGGCGACAATTCTCAACGCAGTCCCAATCCGACACTATGGCCGGTGGATTGCAACCGTCTTCCTGCTTCTCGTGGCGGCGGTTATGGTCAAATCACTTCTCACGAATCCTCGATTTCAATGGGACATAGTCGGTGATTACATCATTAGTGATCCAATTTTGGATGGTTTACGGCTCACTTTGCTTCTGACCGTAGTCGCACAATTTCTTGGAATTCTGATCGGCATAATCTTGGCGATTATGCGTTTGTCATCTAACCGCGTGCTTGCTCGTGCAGCCTGGATCTACATATGGTTCTTCCGCGGCACACCATTGCTCGTTCAATTGATCTTTTGGTACAACATTTCTGCTCTCTATCCTGAGATTTCTATTGGAATTCCATTCGGTCCCACTTTCTGGCAAGGCAATGCCAATGAGCTGATTACACCGTTTGCGGTGGCTATTCTCGGGCTCGCACTTAACGAAGGTGCATATATGGCAGAGATTGTTCGCGGCGGCATTGTCGGAATTGATCGAGGACAATCAGAGTCTGCTAAAGCTCTGGGTATGACGCATATGCAAACTCTGCGTCGAGTGGTCTTGCCTCAAGCGGTAAAGGTAATCATTCCTCCCACAGGCAACCAAACCATTCTCATGTTGAAAACTACATCCTTAGTCAGCGTTCTGGCGCTGGCAGATCTGCTCTATACCGCGCAGACAATTTATGCCCGCACATTCGAAACTATGCCATTACTTACGGTTGCAAGTTTATGGTACTTAGTAATAACTTCAGTATTAACTTTCGGACAATTCTTTCTCGAGCAACACTTCTCAGAAGGTAAGCGAGAGCAGATTTCATTCATCCAACGTTTTACCGGCAGGATTTCAATGCGCAAGGACGATACACAACTGGTGAAAGCAGGAAAGGTGAACCACAATGATTGAGCCTGCACTGCGAGTTGAAGGTGTCCGAAAGTCATATGGGCAAGTTGAAGTCTTAAAGGGAATAAACATGCAGGTAAAGCCAGGCGAAGTGGCGTGCCTGGTTGGCCCATCCGGATCCGGAAAATCTACCTTTCTTCGCTGCATCAATCACCTAGAAAAAATCAACTCTGGTCGCTTGTATGTCCATGGCGAACTTGTTGGATACAGGGAGAAGAAGGGGCGCTTATACGAACTCACCGATCGTGAAGTGTGTCGTAAGCGTGCTGAAATTGGAATGGTTTTTCAGAATTTCAATCTCTTTCAACACATGACCGTAATTGAAAATATCATTGAAGCGCCTACGAGAGTCCTAAAAATCTCGAAAGAAGAGGCAGTCACCCATGCGCGTGAGCTCCTTGAGTTGGTAGGACTTTCGGGTCGTGAAGATAGCTTGCCTAAACAACTTTCAGGTGGTCAGCAACAGCGTGTAGCAATCACTCGTGCCTTAGCAATGAGACCAAAGCTCATGTTATTTGATGAACCAACCTCTGCCCTCGATCCTGAGCTAGTGGGCGAAGTGCTTACTGCGATGCAGGATCTAGCAAATTCAGGAATGACAATGATCGTAGTCACTCACGAAATGGGATTCGCTCGCAAAGTTGCAGACACAGTCG
>JBIIRQ010000152.1:0-2846 GCA_044341445.1 Candidatus Planktophila sp. | reverse complement strand
ATCAATAAGACGTGTTGCTCGTTCGCTGAGCTTGACTTGTAAGACCTCTTCAACGACTTCTTCTAAAGTGGTTGCAGTTGATTCAACCCCTGCGGTTAGCGGATAACAGCCCAATGTGCGAAAGCGGACCATCTTCATCATTGGTTTTTCACTATCGCGCAGCTGGAACCGATCATCGTCGACCATAATCATCTGATCCCCACGGGCGACCATAGGACGTTCTTGTGCAAAATAGAGTGGATTTACTTCGATCTGCTCTTGCAAGATGTAGTGCCAAATATCAGCCTCGGTCCAATCAGAGATTGGGAAGACTCGCATGGTCTGATCTGGGGCTAGCCGTGTGTTGTAGGTGCGCCATAACTCAGGGCGTTGCTCACGTGGATTCCATCGGTGGCCAGGATCGCGCACACTAAATATGCGCTCCTTTGCCCGGCTCTTCTCTTCATCGCGGCGAGATCCACCGATGGCGGCATCAAAACCATGCATATCAAGTGCTTGGCGGAGCGCCACGGTCTTCATCACCCGTGTGTACTCAGAGGCGCTTGTATTAAATGGATTGATTCCAGATTGCACGCCTTCTTGGTTGGTATGAACTATTAGCTTCGAATTAGTCTCGGCTGCGATCCGATCTCGGAAAGAGATCATCTCCTTGAATTTCCATGTTGTATCAATGTGTAGCAGGGGGAATGGAATCGGAGATGGGTAAAAGGCCTTACGTGCTAGATGGAGCAATACGGAAGAATCTTTTCCGATCGAATACATCATCACCGGCTTCTTAAATCCAGAAGCTGTTTCACGTAAAATTTCTATAGATTCATTCTCTAACTCTTTGAGAATTGCTGGAATTTTACTCATACCCTCACTGCCTTAAAGTTGTAATCAGAGATATCTTTTCCAATTTCTGCAAGAAAATCTTCCTGTACTTTACTCGATTTATCCTGCTTTACTGTTGTTGGCACGAGTGTTAATTGATCCCAATTCGAAAAGTCGTCGAACTGAGCAAATTTCTGAATCTCTCGCACCTTTTCAGGATTCTGTAGATCAACAAAATCTACATCTAAGATAGGGCAACCTTGCTCTTTGGCAAAATGTAGATAATTCGTATAAAACTCTGTGTAGTTAGTGATGAATTTTTCAAATTCACGAGGATCAAGATTTATCACAACATCTGAAGTACTAGCGGTATGCCACTTCCCTGATGCATTTGCTTTTTTATGTGAAACAAAACGATCGAGATGATTACGCCTGAGGAAAATAACGTGCGGCTTAAATTCTTTGATAATTGATTGCAGAGTAGGATCTGATAAATGCTGTGGAAATATCTTGATGATATGTATTCCAGGCAGGCTTTGGATCGCAGCCATCGTACGGTGGGCATCTAACGAAGTAGTTTCAAATTTATAGTACTTCCAGCTTTTACGTTGCTTCCGAAGGTTGAGTGAATAACGAAGTGAGAAAAACGGATAGAAGCGATTAATCCGTTCGATCTGCGAATTCCACGCGTTAAATATGAAGAATTCACCGTAATATCTAAAGCCAACTTTTTCATTGGACAAGAGGCTGCCGATCGCGTGCGTTCCAGAACGTGGAAAAGATACGACAAATACAATCTTTGATTTCACCGGAACAGGCTTCTTGATATATCGCGTATAGAAATACTTCGGCAGGGCCTTGAGATTCAAGAGAGCCTTTTTAGCGGTGACAATTACGTCGGATTGAGCGGACTTTCTGCCATCTCTGCGCCTATCGGACATTTTCTGATCTTATCAGTGGACTATTTGATTCTTGGTAGTCTTGGCACATGGCATCGAATCCAATCAATACGATGGATCGATTCACCTCATTTTCACAGGAAATTCAAGCCATCGAGGCGATTCGTAACTCACGCCGATCTAAGATAAAAAAATATCCTACAGTGAGCGTGCTTGTCTCCACACTTCGACCTGATGATCTCTCTAGTTTGCTTAATCAACTTCAAAGTCAGACACTTCCATCATTTGAGCTAGTTCTTGGCTTACATGGATTTGATTTGCTGCCATCACATAAGCGACAAATTGCGGCTCTTAATCGACGAAAGGTAAAAGTCACTACAAAGAAGTTTTTAAAGGAGAAAACTTTAGGAGAGATACTCACCGCTCTGGCAGAATCATCAGCCAGCGAATTTATCGCCAAAATGGATGATGACGATTATTACGGCCCCGAGCATTTACGAGATCTACTTGATGCAGCCATTAGTACCGGCGCAGATGTTGTTGGTCGCGCAATGAACTATGTCTACCTCGAACCACTTGATGTAACCGTTCGGCGCTTTGCACCCCATGGAGTGCAGGCAGTGGAACTGTGGAGTGATTGGGTTTGTGGAGGAACAATTCTGGTAAAGCGCGATAGTGCGCAGGCTGCCGGGTGGTTTGGTTCAGGAAACACGGGCGTTGATCGTTTTCTGTTAAGCGGTGTGACCAATACTGGCGGAAAAATTTGGCGCACATTTGGGGCGGGGTATATCTATCGTCGCACCTTTACGTTTCATACCTATGTTACTAATTACTCTAAATACCTCAACGGTGCTAACGAGCAAGTAATAGGTATTTGGGATCATCCAGCTTTTGGAGGGCAACGATGAGTTACCAACCTTATCGCTTTAACCGTCCCGACAATCTCACGCTGGTCGCAAAACCAAAGCTTTCGGTCGCTGTTGTTATTGCCTGTCGCGATGGGCAAGAAAAGCTTGATCTTGTATTAGCCTCCCTCGCTGCGCAAAGCTATCCAGCCGCACTCACATCGGTCTACGTTATCGATGATGGAAGTGCGAAAGCGTTAGTGCTGCCATCGATAAAACCGCTAAGGAC
>JBIIRQ010000018.1:0-9526 GCA_044341445.1 Candidatus Planktophila sp. | reverse complement strand
GGTTGTTGAGTATTGAACGCGAAATCCTTTATACATTTCGACTTTGTCGTTATCGCGCCGTAGAGGGACGGCAACTTCTAATACTCGTCGCGGTGTTGAAAGGGTCTGCCAATCATTTTCAGAAAGACCTAACTGATCTACCGCTTTACGTAATTGCGCGCGTGCAGTTTCAAATGCTGACTCCGTTGTCATGTCTTGAACCTATTGCAGGTCGATGGAAAAGCCTAATCAACCATGGAACCCGAGTGTTGCGCGTAAAACAAGTTCACATGTGTAAGTAGACAAAAATTACTATTTCTTGGTACTTCCGATGAAACTTGCCTTGAAAGGCAGGAGTGGCAAAATGCATGCGTTAAATGCATGATAAACGTCTGGTTTTCCAGACCACGTAATCGTGGTCACCTCTTGGGCGGCATTTAATTCGTGGTGCCATGAACCGAATTTTTTATCAATGACATGATCTTGGATGTATTGCCACCAAGAGTAATAATCATCTAGATACTGATCTTCTCCAGTAACTTTCCATAAAGTGAAAGCAGCCATCACTGCCTCTGCGGCTACCCATTGCATACGTGATGTGACGACAGGTTTCTTCTGCCAATCAATGGTGTACACAAAGCCGGGGGCTCCATCTACATCCCATCCGTAATTCTTGGCGATGTCATACATAGAACGGGCACCCTCCAAGACCCAGGAACGGTCCTCTGAACTGTGTGACATACATAGATCAATCTGCACGATCAGGCGCGACCACTCGAATAGATGTCCAATGGTGACTCCGAATGGGCGAAAAGGATCTGCTGGGCTATCGATGTTGAAATCTTTTTCAACGCTCCACTGTGAATCAAAGTGCTCTGGGAGCATCCAATTCATATTACGAGCAAATTCATCCACGGCTCGTTTGCAAATCTTGAATGCTCGGTCCCTAAAAATCTCTCTCCCGGTTGCCTCATATGCTGCGGTGAGAGCTTCAACAGCGTGCATATTGGCATTAATCCCTCTGTACGAGTCGGCAGAGGAAAACTCTTGATCCCAATCATTTTTCATCATCGAGAAATCTTCATCCCAGTAGTACTTCTCGATAATAGATTCAGCATAATCAAAGAGCTCTTGTGCACCATCAACTCCAACCTCAACTGCCGTTGTTGCAGCGAGTAGAACAAACATTTGATCGTAGGCAAATTTTCGATCACTTGCAGGGGTATGATCCTGATTGACGGCGTTATAAAAACCACCATGTTCTCTATCTCTGAAGATTGTGTTGAGTGATTTCACTCCATGCTCTACATATCCTTTGTAATCGCCATAACCCATCTGGTGGCTTAATCCAAACACTTGAATCTTTCGCGCTTGCAGATAGCACTCAAGGGGTTTCGAAGTATCTACCTTGCCTTCGGTGTCCATATACCCGAATCCACCAGATTTCATCACTGATCCGAAAGCGAATCTGAGCAGTGATTGTGCTTCATCGGCGAGAAAGTTCATGTGCTCTGCTCTAAGTTTTCCCATTGGAATACAGTACTACCAGCGCAGACGAAGCCTATTTACTGTCATTGCGAACTCCCTTGACAATGGCTCACGGGATCTTTACTTTGTTCTGCGAGCAGAAGTAAAACCATCGATTGGAGAAGTACCTTGCCAAAAATTCGTGTCGGTGTCATCGGAGCAGGCAGCTGGGCGGTCGCCTCCCATCTACCAAATTTAGCTAAAGACAAAGATGTCGAATTTGTTGGAGTCTCTCGCAAGGGAGCAGAGATGCTTGAAAAGATTAAGGGTGACTTTAATTTTCAGGTGGCTTCAGAGAACTACCAAGATGTACTCGATGCCGGTGTTGATCTCTGCATTATTGGCAGCCCTACCGGTCTACATCATGAACATGCAATGGCTGCTCTCAAATCTGGCGCTCATGTGTTGTGTGAAAAGCCCGTCACGATCGAACCGAGTGAGGCTTGGGAGATTAATGAGACCGCAAAAAGTCTGAATCGACATCTTGTTATTGCCTTCGGCTGGAATTACCTACCCATGCTTCAGCGTGCAAAAGAGTTAATGCTTGATAGAGGTATTGGCGAACTTGAGCAGATGTCGATCACGATGTCTTCACAGTGTCGAGAACTTCTTTCGAATACCGGCGCATATCCCGACTCATCACCTGAATCTGTTCCCGAACAATCTACGTGGACTGATCCTCGCGTCTCTGGTGGAGGATATGGTCAAGCGCAACTTTCGCATGCACTTGGTATGGGACTCTGGCTAACTGATAGCAGAATTGCATCAGGATTTGCGATGATGAGTGCTCCGATGGCTGCTCCCGTAGAACTCCACGATGCGATCACATACAAATTTGATAATGGTGCAATTGGAGTTGTATCCGGTGGGTCGGCTCACGTAAAAGCTCACCGCGATGCACATGCACTTGAAGTGCGGGCGATTGGAAGCAAGGGGCAACTTCTTGTTGATATAGAGCGGGCTGCAGTCTGGCTCTATGACGGTAAAGAGAATGTAGAAGTATCACTAGATGAGAAAGATGGCCAGTACAACTGTGATGGACCTATCGATGCAATTCTCAAAGCTGCAAAGGGCGAGGAATTTATCAATCAATCACCAGGCCATCTTGGTGCCCGAACTGTGGAAGCACTTGATATCGCATATCGCAGCGCCGCGAGTGGAAAATTAGAGCATCGATAAAATTAATTGCGAAAGAGCTCTATCTTTCGCCTGATCCAATCTGACATAATTGGATTTGAAAATGTCCAACCCCAATTGAAAATCATCAGCTTTGTCGGGAGCGCCAAGTGTTTACTTATTCAATCAAAGATCGCCAGATTGAGGTTGTTGGAGCCCTTGGCTTTCAAGAAGATAGCCCAGGTTGGTTAACTCCGCGTCGCCTTCCAGATTGGACGATGAAGCAGTTCGCAGATGATGCCATGGATCGATTTGTGAAATTCCCATCTGGCATTCGGTTGCGTTTCACCACTTCAGCCGATCTCATTACTCTTACCGTACGAGTTTCTCGCCTTGTCATCACCGGTATTGCAGAAAATGTTCGCCCTGCCGCGTTTGATCTTGTAGTTAATGGAGTTGAAAGCCAGAGCCAGGAAGCCCACAACGGAAATATTCTGCGCCTGACATCTACAGCTCCATCAGTCTTCTCTGAAACACTTGAAGCGGGCGAGAGCGATACCCTCACATTCTCTGGATTGGGTAATGATTCAAAAAATATTGAAATCTGGTTTCCAACCTCTGCAATAGTTGAGGTAAATGAAGTTGCAGCATCGAGTGAAATCACTGCTTCACCTGTTGATTCACGAAAGCGATGGTTGCATTACGGAAGCTCAATTAGTCAAAGCGGTGAAGCGCTACGACCAATGGATGCGTGGGTGATGAGAGCAGCACATTTACTCGACCTCAACGTGACAAATTTCGGTCTTGCCGGACAGTGCCAACTTGATGGATTTGTGGCGCGAACAATGGCAGCGCTCCCAGCAGATCTCATCTCGCTCAAACTTGGAATAAATATTGTTAATGCCGATTCAATGCGCGAGCGGACTTTTATTCCAGCCGTTCATAACTTTCTAGATATTCTACGAGCGAGTCACCCCACGACACCGATTCTGATTATTTCTCCCATTTGGTGTCCGTTCCACGAAGATACTCCAGGACCAACCATGATTGAAGGGTCACAACTCTTTGGCAAAGAACGCCCAGCAGAGTTGGCTACGGGTGCACTCACCCTTACCCGGATTCGAAATATTTTGGAAGAGATAGTTTCAAAGCGATCAGATAGCAATCTTCACTACATGAATGGCTTGACCTTGTTTAGCCAGAGCGATGAAGATAATTTGCCGGATAAACTCCACCCAAATAGCGCTGGCTATCGACTCATGGGTGAGCGATTCGCAGATTTGCAGAAATCCTTTATTGATAAGATTCCGCTAGCGATTTCATAGAAGAGAGGCCAATAATGACGCTCAACCCAACACCCGCATCACGACTTATTCCATCACGTCGACCTGAAAAGGCAATCAAAGTTGGTTTGGTCGCCGGCGGACTCGGTACATATTGGCCACAATTTCCACATCTTCTCCCGCAACTTCAAACTTCAGCTCGATTTGTATCGGAGCAAATCGGAAAGATGGATGTCGAACTTGTAGATGTCGGCTTTATCTCTGATGCCCAAGAAGGCGCTGTCGCCGCAGAAAAGCTACGTGCAGCAGGTTGCGACCTTATTGTCATGTTCCTTACTACTTATATGACATCGTCGATGATTATTCCAATTGCACAGCGAGCCAACGCTCCAGTATTACTAATTAATTTGCAGCCAACAGAGCAGATGGATCACGAAAACTTTGATACAGGCGCATGGCTTGCATACTGTGGAGCCTGCCCACTTCCAGAGATGGCTAATGCATTTGAACGTGCCGGAGTTCCATTCCGTTCGGTCTCTGGATACCTTCGCGAAGAGCGAGCATGGAAGAAGATCTATTCATGGATTCAGGCTGCCTCTGTAAAGAGCATCCTGCGTAACTCGCGTCATGGAATTATGGGTCACCTCTATCCTGGAATGCTCGATGTTTCTACCGATATGACGATGGTGACCACCTACTTTGGTGGGCATATGGAAGTTCTTGAATTTGATGACCTCCGCGTTCGCGTGGAGAAAGTCTCGGAAAAGGAAGTTGATAAGGTCCTTGACGAAGCGCGTTCTATCTTTGAGATAGATAAAACAGTTGTCGAAGAAGATTTCCGTTGGGCTGGAAAAGTTGCTGTTGGTTTGAGACAACTTGTTGATGAATTCGACATCAATAGCCTTGCTTATTACCACCGTGGACTTGAAGGCGAGATTCACGAGCGTCTTGGTGCTGGAATGATTCTTGGCTGCTCACTTCTAACAGCTGAAGGCATTCCTGCTGTTGGTGAGTACGAACTTCGTACATCAATTGGAATGCTCATGCTCGACCGCATGGGTGCCGGTGGATCATTTACAGAGTTCCAGGCACTGAATTTTAATTTAGGTGTTGTTGAGATGGGCCATGATGGCCCTGCCCACCTTGCAATTAGTAATGGCAAACCAATTCTTCGAGGACTTGGTGTCTTCCATGGAAAGCGCGGATATGGCGTTTCAGTTGAGTTCGATGTAACGCATGGACCGGTAACTGTTTTTGGTGTCACACAGCGACGTAACGGAACATATCAATTTGTAGCTTCTGAAGGAAAGGTGGTCGATGGACCACGTCTTCGCATCGGAAATACAACATCACTTATTGATTTTGGAGTTAATCCAGGAGAGTGGTGTGATGCGTGGTCTGCAACGGGAGTTCCACATCACTGGGCTCTAGGAACTGGACACCGAATCGCAGATCTCAAGTCAATTGCAGAACTACTAGATATCGAAATGGTAGTTATCTAGGAAATCAGCGGCGTTCCATTAGATGCAACCATAGGTAACTGCAAGGCTTGCCACTCCAACATTCCTCCGGTCATATTTGATGCTTCGACCCCATGCGCTTGCAGTAAATCACATGCTTGAGCTGAGCGTTTGCCTGAACGACAAATAAAGATCACTGGTTTGTCGGTTGAAATTTTGACGGCATCAAAAGTACTTAATGGGTGGAGTGTAAATAGATCGCTATGGCCGGCATTCCATTCGTTCTCTTCTCGTACATCAATACCGTATGCCAAACCCGCTCTTACCAATTCAAAGGCTTCTTGAGGAGAGATGGTTTTCATTTCTTGATTACTCCTTAGTTTTTCTTCGATTCTGTTGCATCAGATGGCGCAACCGGTCCGTGATCCGAGACACCCGTTACTAATGGCAAGTTTGGCACAGTGAAAACTTTCTCGTAAGGCTCGTTGATCAGAACGACGTTCAAACCTGCGTTCTGGATAATACTTGCCGCAATAGACGCACGATAAGCGCCAGCGCAGTGAACCCAAAGAGTCTTATCGGTTGGTAGCTCACTCATTCGTTCAGCGAGTTCGTGCAAAGGGATATGGCTGGAATTGGCTATATGCGAGGCTTCTCGCTCGCTATTACGGCGCACGTCGAGCACGCGAATACTGGAATCCGAAAGAATTGCAGGAATGTCTTTGAACTGCACTAGTGGAGTAGGGACGGTGCCTCCGATAGTTTTCACATCACCGAGAAAACTTGCCTTCGGGCGATCAATTCCAATTCGTACCAATTCGCGCTGAGCTAAAGCGATGTGTTCTGCTTGATCAGAGATCAATACGAGCTCCTTCTCGTAGGGAAAGAGCCATCCTAGGTAAGTGGCAAAGGAGCCTGAAACACCAAAGTTAACTGTTCCGGCCAGGTGTCCTTTCGCCCACAGTTCTTTATCTCGCAGATCAACCACCCACGCATCGCTGGCAATTGTTTTTAGCAGTTCGTCGGTGCTTAGTCGTGAGAGCTCTGAGAGATCGATGGGAGCAGCACCTGCATGATTTCTTGGCCCCATGTGCTTGTAGTAGGCAGGGAAGTCATCGAGGCCAGCCAAAGTCTGAGTTACAAATTGTTCAATTGGTGTAAGTAGCGCTGGATTTCCGAGCTTCTCATCCTTGACTGTAGAAGAAGTTCCAGAGGTTGAAGTTGCAGCACAGAATGAACCGAAGCCATGTGTTGGATAAATTGGCGTGGATTCGTCTAGCAACTCAGTAATTCGGTGAGCTGATCCATGTTGTAGCCGTGCCAATTCTGCGGCAAAACTATCGCCGAGCAAATCAGGACGCCCCGTAGATCCGTGCAGCAGTGAGCCACCAGTGAAAATTCCTGTGGGTTTTCCTGACTCATCATGCAAAACATATGAGAGGTGAGTAAATGTGTGGCCCGGTGTGTGAAGAGCCTGAATTCCGAAGCTACCGATTGTAAACTCATCGAGATCGTGAGCAGCAGTTCGTTTAAATGCAACTGGATCTTCGGCGCTTGTTATATAGGTCGCTTGATAATTCTGAGAAAGAACTAACCCACCGCTGACGTAGTCGTTATGCATATGGGTTTCAACTACTGCGCCGAGGGTCAAGTTGTTATCACTGAGCACCTGCTCGACTCGGTCGATATCGCGTTGTGGATCTACGACCAACGCTGTTTTTCCATCGTGGGCGATGTAGCCACGATCGCCAAGCGTGGGGGTATCTAAGCTAATTACTGTGAGTGACACTTTTGCTCCAATTTTTCATAATCCTAGCATACCCCTAGGGGTATAGGTAAACGGGCTAAGTTATGCTGACCATCTTCAGGGAGGCTGGATTATGAGAAAAGTACTATTGACAGGCGCTGGCGGATATATCGGCAAGCATGTAGCGCTACAGCTACTCAATAAAGGGTATGCAGTGCGCGCCTCTGTGCGTGATCTGAAAAGAGCGCAAGAGATTAAGGACGCTCTGACGCCTCATCTTGCTCCTGGAATCGACATTGAGACAGCACTTAGCTTTGTGGAGTTAGATCTAGAGAAAGATGCTGGCTGGAGTGAGGCGCTTATCGGTATCGAAGTTTTGATGCATACCGCCTCACCGTTTCCAATTGCCTCTCCCGATGATGAAAATGAATTGATTCGCCCAGCCGTGGAGGGAACGCTGCGGGCGATGCGTGCAGCCAAGAGCGCTGGGGTAAAACGCGTCGTCCTCACATCTTCTGTCGCTGCGATTTATGGACATGACCTTCCCGCTGGCGTCACCGAGTTTGACGAGACTATGTGGACTGATGTTCTGCATCCTGTCGGCAAGAAGGCATATACAAAGTCCAAGACTTTGGCAGAGAAAGCCGCCTGGGACTTTGTCAAAAATGAGGCGAGTGAAATTTCTCTTACAACAATTAACCCCGTCTTAGTTTTGGGTGTCCCACTTGATTCAAACTACGGTTCATCAATATCAATTATTCAAAGAGTGTTAAAGGGCAAAGACCCAATGTTGCCAGATTTGCGATTTGCTATTGTTGATGTGAAAGACGTGGCAAAAATGCATGTGGATTGTATTGATGTAAAGGCAACATATGGTCAGCGCATCATCGCATCCGCTGACACGCTCTCATTTGTTCAAATTGCAAAGATTCTTAAGTCAGCATTTCCAAAGAGCAATACAAAGACCGGTAAAGCACCTAACTTCCTCATTCGAATTCTCGCCAATTTTGATGCTGATATTCGGACGATTCTGCCCTCCCTTGGAAAACCCATGCTCGTCAGTAATAAGAAAGCCAAGTCGCTGCTAGGAATTTCTTTTATTTCGGCGCAGACCTCAGTTGAAGAGTCGGCTGCATTCTTATTGAAGAATCAAAGATTAACTTCATCAGATTCTTCTCTCAATTAAGATACTCTTTGGTCGTCCATCCAGTCCTTCAAAGACATCCCAAAAGTAGAGAAAAGGTTCTCAAATAGATGAGTACAGCAGTGTGGCAAGTCACGATTATAGTTTTATTGGCAGTATTAGTATTTGACTTGGTATTGGCAATAATTAGGCGGAACAAAGAAACCTCTATGAGAGAGGCTGCCATTTGGACAGCTATTTATGTTTCTGCTGCCATTATTTTTGGATATTCACTTGGTGAGTGGAATACCACTCAAGCTAGGGGTGAGTTTTTTGCTGGATGGATCACGGAGTATTCGCTCTCAGTAGATAATTTGTTTATTTTTATCCTAATTCTTGCTCGATTTAAAGTTGATAAAACTAAGCAGCAACTGATTCTACTCATTGGAATTATCTTGGCATTAATTCTTCGTGGAATCTTCATCGCCCTCGGTGCCGCGGCAATTGCGCGCTATACCTGGGTTTTCTATATTTTTGGCGCTTTTCTTCTCTATACCGCGTACAAACTCATTATTGAGTCCGGTGACAAGGAGTGGAAAGAAGGTCGAGCTATAACGTGGTTTAAAAATCGGGGAGCCTCTCCGATAGTCATTGTTTTGATCGCAATTGCGTTTACTGATTTGGTGTTTGCGCTAGATTCAATCCCAGCAATTTTTGGGTTGACTCAAGATCCATATATTGTCTTTACTGCAAACGTCTTTGCACTTATGGGACTCCGCCAACTCTACTTTTTACTCGGTGGCCTAATGGCTAAATTGATCTACTTGTCAAAGGGTTTAGCCATAATTCTAGGATTTATCGGAGTTAAGTTAATCATTGAAGCTCTTCATGGTGGCGGAACCCACAAGATTATGGGTATTGAGATACCAGAGATTTCTACGGGATTCTCTCTTTCCGTCATTATTGGAACTCTCTTCATGACGACGGTACTGAGTCTCGTAATGAGTTCGAAACGAGAAAAACTCCATGATCCAAAGAAGTCGGCAAAAGATAAGCCAGAATAGAGTTACATGCGTGGCACGTTAGCTCTCGTCGGATCTGGTGAGTATCTGCCTGCAATGGCAGAGTTTGAGAAATCACTGATCAAAGATGGCGAGGCTAACGGTCACCGCCCACGTTACATTCAGATTCCTACCGCTGCTGGTCAAGAAAGCGCTGAAAGAATCGAGTTCTGGAAAGAGTTAGGTGCAAATCAGGCCGAACAACTCGATGCCGAACCAGTTTTCTTGCC